>DATFWH010000394.1:0-18049 GCA_035259465.1 Binatia bacterium | reverse complement strand
CCATGCATATCGGCTCGCGCAGCAGAGCCTGCGGGTTCGCGCGGGCGTTCTCCCTTTGCGCGACGGCGATCCTGCCGATCTGCTCGAGGGTTGTGCCGTACTGCTGCATGTGCCGGCGCTGGACCAGAGCCATGAGCGTGTTCGGACCGCCGTAGCCGTAGACGTCCACATAATTCGCGCGCTGATATTCGAGCGGCCGCTGGTGCACCACACTCTTGTCGAACGAATTGCCGCCGACCAGAACCGCGACGTCGATGTGGCCGGCTTCGATCGCGTCCGCCGCCCGGCGCACGCTCATCACCCCGCCCGCGCCGCCGTAGTCTCCGTTGAGAATCCAATCCAGCTCGAGCCCGAGCTGTTCGGCCACGTGCGGGGAGTAATCGGGACTTGACTGCGTAGTTACCGAGAAGCCGCGGATGTCGCTTTTCTTCAAGCCCGTCTGGTCGAGCGCGGCGCCGATCGCCCGCGCGTAATGCCGAAGCAGGGGCTCCTCGGATTTCCGCGAGTACTCCGTCGAGCCGTAACCGACGAAACAGACTTTTTTCCGCCGCAAGTCCTTCTCCTCTCAGAGCCCGGTCCCGGCGAATCGTTCGCCGACTTTGCGGTCGAGTTCCGCCTCGCGCCCGTAGAGCAGGCGCATCAGCCGCGCCTCCCGATAAAAGCCCTCGAAGGGAAATTCCCTCGCGACGCCATAGCCGCCGTGAATCTGAATCGCCTTGTCCGCCGCCTCGAACGCCATCCGAGCCGACCGCTTTTTGGCCAGCGCGGCATCGGCAAAATACGGCCTGCCGCAATCGGCCTTCCACGCTGCTTCCAGCGTGAGCCACGTCGAGGTGCGAAGATCGACCGCGAGATCGGCTAGCATCCACTGGACCGCCTGGCGGGAAGAGAGCAGCCGGCCGAAGGTGACGCGGTTCCGCGCGTGCTCGAGCGACGCCTCCAAGCATCGCGTCGCCATTCCGAGCGATCGCGCCGCGATGCGCAGCTGCTCCGAGGCGATGATCGCCTCGGCATCCGCAGCGCTGCCGATGCGATGATCGTCCGGCAGACGGCGAACAGAGAGCCTCAGACGCGCCGTTGTCTGGTCGTTGTTGAGGTCGGCTGCGCCTTCGGTCCGCGCTCCGGGCGCGGTTTTTTCCACGAGAAAAAGTCCGACGCCGCCTCCATGCTCAAGCGCCGGCAGCAGGTAGAGATCGCGGTCGGGGTCGATGACGTCGATGCCGTCGCTGTCGAGATCGTAGCCGCCGGCGCTGCGCCCGTAAGTAGCACGGACGGCGCTTAGATCGCCCGTCTTATGCGATTCGTCGAAAACCAGGGCGAGAGACAGGTCGCCGCTCGCCAACCTCGCGGCGTAAGGGCTCGCCGCAACCGCGGCCGGAATCGAAGGAGGCTCGAACGGCAGCACCGTCCGGCCGAATTCCTGGTAAATGAGAACCCGCCCGACTTGGCCGACCGACGATCCTCCGGCGGCCTCCGGCAGCTCCAAAGCCCAGAGGCCGGCACGTTTGGCTTTTTCGATCAGCGACTTCTCGACCCCGCCGTCGAGCTTTCTTCGCGGTGGATCGCCGGGAGGAACGAAGGGCTCTTTCTGTTTGAGGAACGCGCCTTCCCGCGGCAGGAGCTCCTGCGCCACGAACCGGGCCGCGGTATCGCGAATCAATCTTTCTTCTTCGCTCAATCTCAGATCCACGAATGACCTTACCTTAAGGCAACTCCACGCACGCGATCCCTTCCCTGAAAAGCGCCCGCTGGATCAGGTGGCGCTGGATCTCCGAGGCGCCCTCCACGATCCGCCGCGGCCGGGCGTGCCTGAAAGCGCGCGCGACGGCATGCACCTTTTTATACGCCGCGGGTCCGGCGGCCTCCAGGGCAAAATCGACCGCCCGGTGGAGCAGCTCGGTCGCAAAGAGTTTCACCGAGGCCGCTTCGAAGCGAACGTCGAGGCCCTGGTCGGCCTTCCAGGCGCCGTGGTAAGTGATGATGCGAAGCGCCTCCAGCTCACCGCGCAAATGGCCGAGAGGAGCCGAGAACCGGTCGCGCTCACGCCCTCCAGGCGGGAGCAGCCCGGCAACCCGGCGCAAGACTCTCAGCGCGGCACCGTGGGAGCGAATGCCCACCTGAAAGCGCCGCGCGCCGAGCCAGGCTTGGTTCAGTTTCCAGCCTTCCCCTACTTCGCCCAAGACTTGGCTTTTCGGAACGCGGCATCCGTCAAACACCAGTTCGCAAGGCTCACTCCCCGCGATCGTCTCGATGCTGCGCACGACGCGATAACCGGGATGCCCTGTATCGACGAGGAAGCAGGTGACCCCTTCGCGGCCTTTGGTTCCGGGCAGGCGGGCGAAAACCTGGACAAAATCGGCGACGTCGCCGAAGGTTGGAAACATCTTGGTTCCGTCGATAACGAAATCGTCGCCGTCCGGAGTCGCCGTGGCCGCCATCATGGAGGGATCCGATCCCGCCTCCGGCTCTGTTAGGCCGAAGCAGGCGGTCTTCTCTCCCCGGATACACGGCAGCAGAAAGCGCTCGACCTGCTCGCCTTTGCAAGCGTAAAGAATATTGGAGACATGGTTGCCGAGCTCTAAAGGCACCGAAGATCTTTCCAACTCCTCGGTCACGGCGATCATTGCCACGTTGCTGACTTCGCGCCCGCCGTAGCGTTTCGGCACATCCAGATGCCAGAGATCTCTGGCCTCCGCTTTTCGCTTGAGCTCTTCCATGATCGCGATGTAGCGCTGCACGTCCGGGTCGCGGCTGAGTCGCGCCCTGCTTTTCCAGCGGCTGCCCTCGAATATATCGGGCGCGACGTCGAACACGGGCTCCAGGGGAATTATCTCCTCGCGGACAAACTCCTCGACCTGGCGGCGCAGTTCTTCTTCTTCGGGACTCAGGCGGAAATCCATGGCTTTCCAGCCCCTCCTAACACGCGCTTCCAAGGCGTAGCAAGACCTCCGATGTAAGACCGAAAGCATCGACTCTTCCACTCTCGCCGCCGAAATGCTTGACGGATCGAGCGCGGCTGGAGTAGATGAAAGACGCTCACCTTTTACGGAGTCTATCCGTTCGATTCGCGGATTCTGGAGGAGAACGGTCATGAAACAGACGCCGGACATTCGTTCAAAGCGGGCATGGGAAAGGCTGGAGGTCGTGGCCGGAAACGGGCTCATCGACCGGCGCGCGTTTCTCCGCGGCGGCACCGCGCTGGCGGCAGCGATGAGCGGCTACGCGCTGGTCGAATCCGCAGCCGCCGAACCGCTCGTGGACGAGCCGTGGAGCAAAACGCCGGGCAGCATCGTCCCGGCGTACGGTTCGCCGTCGCGCTACGAAGACACGGTCGTGCGCACGCTCAGCAACCCGAAGGGAGAGCCGCGCACTCAGCACGCGCGCACGCCGCACCATCTGCTGAACGGCACGATCACTCCGAACGGCTTACACTTTACGATTTCGCACGCCGGCAATCCGGACATCGATCCGGACCAGCACCGCCTGGTGATCCACGGCATGGTGAAGCGGCCATTGATGTTTACCCTCGATACGCTCGCGCGCTATCCGATGATATCGCGCGTCACGTTCGTCGAATGCGGCGGCAACAGCTCGCCCCTGTTCGCCAAGGAGCCGCATCAGGCGAACGTACAGGCGCTGCACGGACTCGTTTCGTGCGCCGAATGGACCGGCGTCAGGCTTTCCACTCTCCTCGACGAAGCCGGCGTCGACCCGAAAGCGAAGTGGATTATCGCCGAAGGCGCGGACGCGCCGGCCTTGAGCCGCAGCGTGCCGGTGACCAAGGCGATGGACGACGCCATGATCGCTCTCTATCAGAACGGCGAGCGGCTCATGCCAGGAAACGGCTATCCGATGCGGCTGCTTCTTCCCGGCTGGGAAGGCAACATGAACGTCAAATATCTGCGGCGTCTTAAGCTCGTCGATCAGCCGGGCATGAGCTACTACGAGGCGAGGACCTACACGCCGGTGCTGCCCGGCGGCAAAGCGTACCTCTTTTATTTCCTTAACGAAGTAAAATCCTTTATCACGCACCCATCGCCCGGATTAAAATTGAGAACCCGGATTCTACGAGATTTCCGGCATCGCCTATTCCGGCAACGGCCGGATTTCGAAGGTGATGATTTCAGCCGACCGCGGCGACAGCTGGGCCCTGGCGGCGCTCCAGGAGCCGGTGCAGAGCAAAGCGTTCACCCGCTTTCGCGCGCCGTGGCGCTGGGACGGCGGACCGGCAGTATTGCAAAGCCGCGCGTGGGACGAAGCCGGCAACGTGCAGCCGACGCGCGTGCAGTTTCTCGCCGCGCGCGGCGAGAGCCAGAGGGCCCTGCCCGTCACCGCGTTCAGCGGCCAGCATTACAACGGTCCGACCAGCTGGGCGATCGATCAGAAAGGCGAGGTGAAGCATGTCTACGCGTAAGCTTCCGCCGATCGTTGCCGTATTCGCGCTCGCTCTAGCCGTGGGCGTCGCGACGGCTCAGGCCCCGAATCTCGGCAAATCGATCGATCCTGCCGAGATAGCCGCCTGGGACATTAGCATTCTTCCCGACGGCACGGGCCTGCCTCCCGGCCGCGGCACGCCCGCCCAAGGCGCGGCCGTCTACCTGCAAAAATGCTTCATGTGCCACGGCGAGAACGGCAAGGGCGGGGTCAATGCCGCTCTGGTGGGCGGCGGACCGGTGACCGGCATCGACTCGGGGAAAACGATCGCGAATTTCTGGCCCTACTCCACGACGGTCTTCGATTACATCCGGCGTGCGATGCCATGGCAGCAGCCTAGGTCTCTCACGAACGACGAAGTCTACGCGTTGACCGCTTACATCTTCGCGCTCAATAAGCTCATCGGCGAGAACGACGAGATGAATGCCGATACTTTGCCGAAAATAAAGATGCCCAACCGGGACGGATTCATCATCCGTTTTCCCGACAAGCTGTAGAAGAGTTTTGCGGACCTGATGTCTCAGCTTTTCTGAGCCAAAAGCCCGGCCTTGTAAGCTTCGCTCCCGCCGTCGGCAAATTTACCCTCGCGATAATAGAGCACGCGGAAATCGCGAAATAGGTCGAGCAGCTCGTTGTGCCCGAGCAGATACGCCGGGTTTTTCGGATGGCCGATCTCGCGCTGATCGATCAGGTAGGTCTGGAAGACGATATGGCCGCCCGGCTTGAGCGCCTTCTTCATGTGCGCGATGAGCCCGCGGTCGAGATAGTTGAAATTAATGACGAGGTCGTAGGCGCCGCGCGGCAGGTCGGCATGCTCGAGATCGGCCTCGATGAAATTGATCGCCTGCCCTTTCGCCTGGGCCGCCTTGCGCGCCTCCTGCAGCGCCGCCGCGGAGATATCCACCGCGTCGACCCGAAATCGTTGCGCTGCGAGGTAAATCGCGTTGCGCCCTTTGCCGGTCGCAACGTCGAGCGCGCGGCCCGGCGCAATGAGCCATGCCTTGCTGGCGAGGATCTCCTGGAGGAATTTCGACGGAGCGTCGTCCTCCCGAGTTGCCGCGTGCTTTTCATTCCAGCGCTTCCGGTCGTCGGCCGCCACAACGATCTCCGCTAAACCGTTCGCGCAAGCGTTAGGACGCAGACCTCGCGCGCTCCGCCGCCGACGAGCGCGCCACTGCATTCGTTCACCGTCGCGCCGGAAGTGTAGACGTCGTCGATGAGCAGGACCGATTTATTTTCAACAGAGCGCTTCGGAGCGATGGCGAACGCGCGGCGCATGTTGCGGCGCCGCTCGTCCTCGTGAAGCTGCGTCTGCGGCGGCGTCTCGCGCGAACGAACGAGCGTGAAGGCGTCGACCGGGAGGCTCCACGCGCGCCCGACCTCGCGCGCGAGAACAACCGACTGATTGAAGCCGCGCCAGCGCAGACGCTTTCGGTGGAGCGGGACGGGAACGATGACGTCGATCGCGTGCGCGCCGAACAATCCGCGGCAGCCCTCGGCCATGAGCCGGCCGAGCGGCTTTCCGAGCGATACTTTGCGTCCGTATTTGAAGCGCTGGACCACGCTGCGAAGCGGATGCTCCTCGCGTTCGTCGGTCGGGTAGCACGCCCACGCGCGCGCGCGCGCGAAATGCGGCGGGTGCTGAATGCAGGGGCCGCAGAGATGATCGTCGCCGCTCGTATCGAGAAACGGCCGGCCGCAAACGGTGCAGACCGGGCAGTCGATCACCCGCACGCGCGCGCGGCAGTCGTCGCAGAAGCAATCGTGGGCGGAAAAAGTCGCGGCGCGGCAGAAGCGGCAGCGCGGCGGATAAAGACAGTCGAGCAGCCGCCCGAGTCGCGCCGAAATCCTCTGCGAACGCCGCGTGTCGCATTTTGAGTCCACGTCAAAATTCACAAGCGGCCGGTTACTTTACAATGAGGGACTTTCCCGTCATCTCGACCGGCTCGGGGAGACCGAACATCTCGAGGATGGTCGGCGCGACGTCGATCGCCTTGCCGGCGCGGAGGCGCGCGCCTTTGAGCTTATCGTCGACGACGATGACGGGAACCGGATTGGACGTGTGCGCGGTGTGAATCTCGCCGGTATCGTAGTCGATAAGCTGCTCGGCATTCCCGTGGTCGGCGGTAACGATTACCCGCGCCTTGCGCTGGAGCGCCGCGTCTACGACCTTGCCGATGCAGGCGTCGACCGCTTCGCAGGCGCGCACCGTCGCGTCGAAGTTCCCGGTGTGGCCGACCATGTCGGCGTTGGCGTAGTTGAGCACGACCAGGCCGTAGCGCTCCGCCTCGATTTCCGGCACGAGCGCGCCGGCGATCTCGTAGGCGCTCATCTCGGGTTTGAGATCGTACGTCGGCACGTCTTTGACCGACGGGATGAGAATGCGCTCTTCGAGCGGAAATTTCTTCTCCTCGCCGCCGTTGAAAAAGTACGTCACATGGGCGTACTTTTCCGTCTCGGCGATGCGGAGCTGCGGAATCTGGTTCCGGCTAGCCACCTCGCCGAGAATATTTTTTAAGTCGCGCGGCGGGAACGCCGCGGGCAGATTGAAGGTAGCGTCGTATTCCGACATCGTCGCGAAGGCGGCGAGCGCGATGCGCTTCTCGCGCGAAAATTCCGCGAAATCCTTCTGCGTCAGGGCACGCGTCATCTGGCGCGCGCGGTCGGCGCGGAAGTTGAAGAAGATCACCGCGTCGCCATCGCAGATCGTCCCCTCGGGATCGATCACCGTCGGCAGCATGAATTCGTCAGTAACCTTCGCTTGATAACTCTTACGGATCGCCTCGTCGGCGGAGCGGGCGTGCTCGCCGACGCCGGCGGTGATCGCGCGATATGCCTTTTCGGTCCGGTCCCATCGCTTGTCGCGGTCCATGCCGTAATACCTGCCGCCGACGGTGGCGATCTTGACGTTGGCATAATTGGCGAGCTTCTCGTTCAGCTCGCGTATGAACCCTTCCGCGCTCGACGGCGGCGTGTCGCGGCCGTCGAGAAACAGATGCAGGTAGACGGATTTTACTTTTTCGCGCTTCGCGAACTCGATCAGCGCTTCCAGGTGCCGCTGATGGCTGTGGACGCCCCCGTCGCCGAGCAAGCCCATGAGGTGGAGACGGCCGCCGCTTTTCTTGACCGCGTCGAGCGCGGCTTTGAAGACCGGATTCGAGAAAAACGTGCCGTCGTCGATCGCTTTATGGATCAGCGTCAAGTCCTGATATACGATCCGCCCCGCGCCGAGGTGCATGTGTCCAACCTCGGAATTGCCCATCTGGCCGTCCGGCAAGCCCACGTCCAAGCCGGAGATGGAAATCTGCGTGGATGGATACTGCACAACGAGCCGGTCCATGACCGGCGTCGCCGCCTTCGCGATCGCATTGCCTTCGGGGCGCGGATTGACGCCCCAGCCGTCGAGAACGATGAGAATCAGCGGACGTTGGTCCCGCACATTCGCTTCCTTTCTGTTTTAATGCCGTCGCGGCATCAAGGATGTTGCTCGTTCCTGATGCTGAACTGATGGGCGAGGCTCGCATAGGGCTCGGGTAAGTCGACTCTCGGAGCGTCGATCCAAAGCCCTTCGAGATCGTAGAATTCGCGCACCGGCTGGTAAAAAACGTGGACGATGACGTCCGAGAAATCCATCAGCACCCACTGCCCGCGCGCGACGCCTTCGACGGCGTGAGGCCGGATGCCTTTGCTGCGGAGACTCTCTTCGATGCCCTGCGCGATGCTCTGCACCTGGCGGTCGGAGCGGCCGGAGCAGACAATGAAATAGTCCGCAATGGACGTGAGCTCGCGGACATCGAGCACCACCAGGTCATAGGCCTTCCTGTCCAGCGCGAAGCGGCTTAAAAGCACCGCTTTTTCCCGAGCATCGATGTCCGTCAACGCCTTGCGCTCCTCCTCGAGGTCCGGTACAGACCTCTCCGCCCAATATAGCGCTCAACTTTCGCCGGCACTAGATAGCGGATCGATTTTCCGCGCTTAACTCGCTCTCTTATCTCCGAAGCCGAGATCGCGATATCCGTCAGCTTCAGGAAATATATACGGTTGCCGCTTTCGTGGCGAAATGTGCCGCGCGCGCGATCATACCAAAACGCGTTTCGAGCGGCAACGGGAATGGCCGCGCGGCCCGTGCGCCCGCGGCTGCCCGGCCGCGAAGTGACGATGAAATTGGACAGCGAGAACAGCTCTTTGAAATCCTTCCACCGGCCGATCTCACGGAAGGCGTCCATGCCGATGATAAAAAAGACCTCGGCCTTCGGCCGCCGCGCTGCGAACGCGCGCAGCGAATCGATGGTGAAGGATTTGCCGGGACGCCGGACTTCGATGTCTGAGACGGCGAACGCCCGGTTGTCGGCGGTTGCGAGCCGCGCCATCGTCAGGCGATCGTTAGCGGCGCTCGCGGAGCTTCGTTTGAGCGGCTGGATGGACGTCGGGATAAAAACAATCCGGTCGAGGCGAAACGCCTCGCGCACCTCTTCGGCGCTCCGCAGATGGCCGAAGTGAATCGGATCGAAAGTGCCGCCAAAAAGACCGATTCTCATATAAAAAAGGTAGGGGCGGTTCGCGAACCGCCCCTACATCGCTTCACAAAATGAATGACGACGTCATTCGCGGACCTGTCCGTCGCCGAAGACGATGAACTTCGTTGTCGTAAGCTCCTCCAGCCCCATCGGCCCGAAGGCGTGGATCTTGCTCGTGCTGATGCCCATCTCCGCGCCGAGGCCGAGCTCGCCGCCGTCGTTGAAGCGCGTGGACGCGTTGACGAGAACCACCGACGAATCGACGCGGTCGAGAAATTCCCTCGCCTTGGTGTAGTTTGAGGTAACGATCGATTCGGTGTGCTGCGAGCCGTAGCGCTCGATATGCTCGATCGCCGCGTCCATGTCTTTGACGACGCGGACGGCGAGAATCAGATCGAGATATTCCGTGCTCCAGTCCTCTTCCGTAGCCGGTTTCACGCCGGGGGCGAGTTTCTGCGTCTTCTCGCAGCCCCGGATCTCGACGCCGGCCGCCCGCAGCTTGGCGGCAACGGAAGGGAGAAAATCCTTCGCGACCGCCTCGTGCACGAGCAGCGTCTCCATCGCGTTGCAGACGGCGGGGCGCTGAACCTTCGCGTTGAGGCTGATCTTCTCCGCCATGGCGATCGACGCCTCGTCGTCGACATAGACGTGGCAGACGCCTTTGTAGTGCTTGATCACGGGAATGCGCGAATTCTGCGCGACGGCGCGGATCAGCTCCTCGCCTCCGCGCGGAATGACGAGGTCTATATAGTCTTCGAGCTGGAGCAGCTCGTGGACAAGGCCGCGGTCTTTCGACTCGGCGACCTGCAGCGCCCCTTCGGGAACCCCGGAGGCGGCGCACGCCTCCTGCAAAACCGCGCCGATCGCCCGGTTCGAATGATGCGCCTCGCTGCCGCCGCGGAGAATGACTGCGTTGCCGGACTTCACGCACAGCGCCGCGGCATCGGCGGTGACATTGGGGCGCGCCTCATAGATGATCGCGATCACGCCGAGCGGAATGCGCATGCGCCCGACTTGGAGCCCGTTCGGACGGCGCCACATTTTGATGACTTCGCCGACGGGATCGGGAAGCGCCGCGACGTCGCGCAGCCCCTTCGCCATTCCTTGAATGCGCGAGGGATTCAGCGCGACGCGGTCGACCAGCGCGCTCGAAAGCTTCGCCTTGACGGCCTGGTCGACATCTTTCTTATTCTCTTTCAGCAGGAATTCGCTCTGGCGCTCGATGCCCTCGGCCATCGCGACAAGCGCGCGATTCTTAACCGCCGAGGAAAGGCGCGCGAGCCGGCGCGATGCCGCCTTCGCGTTTTTGCCGAGCTTAAGTGCTTCTTCTTTGAGAGACATTTCGCCCTCTCGCTATTCCAACAGCACGAGATCGTCGCGATGGATGATCTCGTCGTACGCCTTGTACCCCAGGACTTTCTCGATCTTGCTCGTGTGCAGGCCCTTGATGCGCTCGAGCTCCTGCGCGCTGTAGTTGACAAGCCCGCGCGCGAACTCGCGTCCGCCGCCGTCGAGGCAGCGCACGCATTCGCCGACGCCGAACGTGCCGTGAATACCTTTCAGCCCGGAAGGCAACAGGCTTCGTCCCTTGTTCACGAGCGCATCGACCGCGCCGTCGTCGACGACGATGTCGCCGGCGGGCTTGAGATTATAGGCAATCCAGTGCTTGCGGTTCGCCATGCGATTGTCGTCAGGCAAAACCCAGGTGCCGTATTCCTGATTCGCGTCGAAGAGCTTTGTCAGGATGCTCTGCTCGAGGCCGCTCGCGATCAGCGTCGGAATTCCCGCGGCGGCGGCCTTTTCCGCCGCGTCGAGCTTCGTCTCGATGCCGCCCGTGCCGAAAACGCTCTGGCTTTTGCCGGCGAGATTCGCTTTCGCACTCTTGATGTTGTCGATGACCGAAATCAGCTGCGCGCCGTCATCGGCCCGCGGATCGCGGTCGTACACGCCGGCGACGTCGCTCAAGATGACGAGCAAGTCGGCTTCGAGCAGCGTCGCCACAAGCGCCGAGAGATGATCGTTGTCGCCGAACTTCATCTCCTCGACCGCGACCGTGTCGTTCTCGTTGACGACCGGAATGATCGAATGATCGAGCAGCGTCTGGAACGTGTGCTTGGCGTTTAAGTAGCGCTGCCGGTTGGCGAGGTCCTCGTGCGTGAGCAGGACCTGCGCGACGTTCTTCTCGAAGCGCGAGAAATGCTTCTCGTAAAGCGCCATCAGCTTGATCTGCCCTACCGCCGCGAGCGCCTGCTTCTCGGGAATCGTCTTGGGACGCTCCTTGAGTCCCAGCCGCGTCATGCCCGACGCGACCGCGCCGGAGCTCACGACGACGATCTCCTTGCCCTGGCTATGCAACTCGGCGAGCTCGCGCACGAGTCCCTTGATTCTCCCCTCCTGAATGCCTTCCGTCGAGGAAAGAATCCCGCTGCCGATCTTAATGACCACCCTGCGGCAGCGGCTGAGAACGCGGTTTTTAAACTCCGCCTGCCGCATGTTCTTCCTCAGATCTGTTTTCCTCCAGCCGTTGCACAATCATATTAATCAGCGCGCGCAGCCCCTTGTGCGCCGCCGCTGAAATCGCGCAGAACGGTACGCCCATCGAAGCGAAATTTTCCTGAAGCAGCTTCGCCCTCTCCGCGCCCTCCGGCAGATCGATCTTGTTCGCGGCGACGATTTGCGGCTTGCGCGCGAGCTCGGGATCGAAGAGATCGAGCTCGCGGTTGATCGCGCGCCAGTTCGCGAGCGGGTCGGCTTCATCGACAACGGAAGCGTCGAGTAAATGCACCAGCACTTTCGTGCGGCTCACGTGCTTTAAAAATTTGTGTCCGAGTCCTTCGCCCCGATGCGCCCCTTCGATGAGCCCGGGAATGTCGGCGACCACGAAGCTCTTGCCGTCGCCGTAGCGCACGACGCCCAAGTTAGGCACCAGCGTCGTAAAGGGATAATCGGCGATCTTCGGCCGTGCCGCCGAGATGACGGAGATGAGCGTCGATTTGCCGGCGTTCGGCAGTCCGATGATGCCGACGTCGGCGAGCAATCTCAGCTCGACTTCGAGCTCACGCTCTTCCCCGGGCAGGCCGGGCTGAACTTTGCGCGGGCTGCGGTTGGTCGAGGAGACGAAGCGGGCGTTGCCCCTGCCGCCTTTGCCGCCGTGCGCGACGACCGCGCGCGCGCCCGGCGCGCTGAGATCGGCGAGCACATCGCCACTCTGCGCGTCGCGGATGATCGTGCCGACCGGCACGGAAATAATTTTGTCTTCGCCGCGCCTGCCGTGCTGGTCTTTGCCGCGGCCGTGCTCGCCGCGGCCGGCGCGGTAGAGGCGCTGATAGCGGAGATCGAGCAGCGTCGTGAAATCGGGATCCGCTACCGCGACGACGTCGCCGCCGGCGCCGCCGTCGCCGCCGTCGGGCCCGCCGCGCGGCACGTACTTCTCGCGGCGAAAGCTCATGCAGCCGCGGCCGCCGTGGCCGGCCTCGACCTGAATTTTGACTTCATCGATAAATTTCATGACGGAGATCCCAGCTTCGCTCGATTGTAACTCGCACTCCGGACAAAAAAAAAGCCCCGAAAGGGGCTTTTTCTTCGCTGCGCGCGCCGTTTACGCCGGCACGACGCTTACCCGCTTTCGGTCCTTGTCGAGGCGATCGTAAGAGACCACGCCATCGACCTTCGCGAAGATGGTGTAGTCGCGCCCCATGCCGACGTTCTTACCCGGGTGAATACGCGTGCCGAGTTGGCGCACGAGAATATTTCCCGCGCGGACCCTCTCGCCGCCGAATACTTTTACTCCGCGGCGCTGCCCCTGGCTGTCTCTGCCGTTGCGCGAGCTGCCGCCGGCCTTTTTATGTGCCATCGATCTTGTTCCTTCCTAAGCGATATCGACGATCTTCAGCGTGGTCAGCTGCTGTCTGTGGCCGCGCTGGCGGCTATAGCTCTTGCGGCGCTTTTTCTTGAAGACCATGACCTTTTTGCCCTGGCCCTGCTCGAGAATCTCCGCCGTGACCTTGACATCGGCGAGAGTCGGCGTGCCGATCTTTATCTCGCCGTTGCCTCCGATCATGAGCACCTCGGGCAGCGTGATCCGATCGCCGACGGTGCCTTGCAGCCGCTCGACGCGGACTACGTCACCCGGCGCGACGCGGTATTGCTTACCGCCGGTCCTGATAACCACGTAAGACATAAGAATTTTCCTTAGAGTCCAATTTCTAAACGAATTTCCCCGCAAAGTCAACGCGACGGCGGCCCCGACGCGCGTCCGTCGAGGGCTACCGTTGCCTTACCGCCGGTGGACCGGTTTCCCGGCCTCCGGCCTTTACACCGCTTGACAAATAGGCCTCTAGTTGGATAATTATATCGTAGTACGATATTATCGTGTCACGATGAAAATCACGGACGATCCAGCCAACACCCCCGATTACCACGCGCTGGCGGAATTCCGCCACGAGATCCGGCGCTTCCTCCGCTTCAGCGAGACCGCCGCGCGCAGCGCCGGCCTGGAGCCCCAGCAGCACCAGCTGCTTTTAGCTCTCAAAGGCCTGCCGCCAGACAAGCGCCCGACGATCAGCGTGCTCGCCGATCGTCTCCAGATCCAGCACCACAGCGCGGTCGAGCTGATCGACCGTCTGAGCAAGCGCGGCATGGTGCGCCGCTACCGCAGCCGGACCGACAAGCGCCAGGTCTATGTGCGCCTCACGCACATCGGCGAAGGCGTATTGCGCCAGCTCTCCCTGCATCATTTACAGGAGCTCAAATCCGCCGGGCCGGTGCTCGCGCGCGTGCTCGCCGCCGCGATCGACTCCGCCAACGAATCGTCCGCGTCGGACGCACAGTCGCTCGAGGACGGCGAGACCGACGATCCCCAACGCCGCGCTAAGCGCTGAGGCCCTATGTCGACCGCAACATCTTCCGCAACGCGCCACGCCCGTGAGCCGCTCAAGCTCAGCGACTTCTCGACCGACGCACGCGTCGTGACGATCTCCTTAATGGCGCTCGTCATCGGCGTCCTCAGCGCCTTCGTCGCGCTCGCGCTGTTAAAGCTCATCGGCCTGTTCACGAATCTGTTCTTTTTTCAAAGCTGGGGCACCGCGCTCGTCTCCCCCGCCGAACACCATCTCGGCGCCTTCGTCGTCGCCGTGCCCGTCATCGGCGGTCTCGTGATCGGCTTCATGGCGCGCTACGGCTCGGAGCGCATCCGCGGCCACGGCATCCCCGAGGCGATCGAGGCGATCCTCATGAACGGCAGCCGCGTCGAGCCCAAGGTCGCGTTTCTGAAGCCGCTCTCGGCGGCGATCTCGATCGGCTCCGGCGGCCCGTTCGGCGCCGAGGGGCCGATCATCATGACCGGCGGCGCGTTCGGCTCGATGATCGCGCAGTTTTTTCATTTGACCAGCGCCGAGAGAAAGACATTGCTCGTCGCCGGCGCCGCTGGAGGCATGGCCGCGACCTTCGCCGCGCCGCTCGCGTCGCTGCTCCTCGCCGTCGAGCTGCTGCTTTTCGAATGGAAGCCGCGGAGTCTCATTCCCGTCGGCGTCGCCGCGGCGGCGGCGACGATCGTCCGCCGCTACATCATCGGCCTGGGGCCGCTTTTTCCGACCGCCGCCCATCCGGTCTTCATCGGACCCGAAGGCATCGCCGGATGCATCGTCGCGGGCGTCGCCGCCGGCGCATTGTCGGCCGTGCTGACCGGCGCGGTCTACGCCGCCGAAGACGCCTTCAAGAAGCTGCCGATCCACTGGATGTGGTGGCCGGCGCTCGGCGGGCTCGCGATCGGCATCGGCGGCCTCGTCTTTCCGCAGGCGCTCGGCGTCGGCTACGACGTGATCGAATCGCTCATCCGCGAGAGCGCGCCCGCGAAGATCATCCTCGGCATCCTGATCGTCAAGTCTCTGATCTGGTCGATCTCGCTCGGCTCCGGCACCTCCGGCGGCGTGCT
This sequence comes from Binatia bacterium, assembly GCA_035259465.1. Classification (GTDB taxonomy): domain Bacteria; phylum Desulfobacterota; class Binatia; order UBA9968; family UBA9968; genus JAJPJQ01. The sequence continues at coordinate 3,166 of DATFWH010000394.1, read as the reverse complement.
CGCCCCGCTCTTAATGATGGGCGGCGCGCTCGGCGGCATCGAAGCCGGCTGGCTCCCCGCCGAGGGCGTGGGCTTCTGGCCGCTCATCAGCATGGGCGCGATCCTCGGCGGCACGATGCGCGTACCGTTCACCGGCGTCATCTTCATCCTCGAACTCACGCACGACGTGAATATTCTCCTGCCGCTCATCGTCGCGACGGTGATCGCCTACACGTTTACGGTCCTGGTCCTCGGCCGCTCGATCCTGACGGAGAAAGTCGCGCGGCGCGGCTACCATCTGACGCGCGAGTACGCCATCGATCCGCTGGAGATCCTCTTCGTGCGCGAGGTCATGCCGGCGAACTCGATCGCCATCCCCGCGCATACGCCGCTCCGGCAGATCGCGTCGTCGCTGCATCCGGCCGAGCGCCGGCGGCGCCAGCGGCTGTATCCCGTCGTCGACGAAAAAAACCGCCTGGCCGGGGTTCTCACCGAGGGCGACATCCACCGGCTCCAGCAAACCGACGGGCGCTCGAAGCCGGCCACGCTGAACGATGCGCTCAGGCGCGATCCGGTCGTCGCCTATCCCGACGAGCCGCTCCGCGCGGTCGTCTACCGCATGGCGGAGACCGGCCTCACGCGCTTTCCGGTGCTCGAGCGCGGCACCGGCGCGGTCCTCGGCGTGGTGTCCTTGAAAGATCTTTTAATCGCGAGAGCGCGCAACCTCGACGCCGAACAGCGCCGCGAGCGCGTGCTCCATCCCAAAGTCTTTTTCCTGCGCCAATCGCGCGGCGACAGCGACCGAACGGCGGCGCGAGCGTAACTCTATTCAGAAACGGAGGATACTTTTATGGCCGAGACTCAAGAGGAAGTACTTTTAGACGTAAAGGTCGCCGAGGCGTCCTGGCTCTATAAATTCTATCTCAACCACGAGCGGAAAATCCTGGGCACGGTCTCCGTGACGATCTTCCTGCTCTTGTGGGAATTCATGGGCGGGCCGGTGAGCGCGTACAATCCGATTCCCATCCTGCGCGTGAACCCGATGTTCATGAGCGCGCCTTCGCTGACCTGGAAGGCTGCGGTCGACCTTTTCCGCACCGGCGATATCTGGAACGATCTTTACGTGAGCTCGGTCGAGTTCGCCGGCGGCTACCTGCTCTCGGTCGCCGTCGCGATTCCGCTCGGCGTTCTCATCGGCTGGAACAAGAAGGCGAGCGCGGTCTTCGATCCGTTCGTCAACGCGATGAACGCGACCCCGCGCGTCGCGCTGCTGCCGCTGGTGATCATCTGGCTCGGCATCGGCATTATGTCCAAGGTCGGAATCATCTTTCTGGGCGCGGTCGTGCCGATCATCGTCAACGCGCGCGACGGCGTCAAGACGACCCCGTCCTCGCTGCTCAACGCCGCGCGCAGCTTCGGCGCCACCGAGTGGCAGGTCTTCAAGAGCGTCGTCATGCCGTCGACGCTGCCGTTCATCCTCTCCGGGCTGCGCATCGCGCTCGGGCGCGCGCTCGTCGGCGTCATGGTGGGCGAGCTCTACGCCGCGACCGCGGGGATCGGCTTCATGATCACCGTCGCGGGCGCGACGTTCCAGACCGACAAAGTGTTCGTCGGCGTGCTGATCTTCGCGATCTCCGGCATGCTCGGCATGGAGGCGCTCAGCCGCATCGAGCACCACTTCGATAAGTGGCGCCCGCGCGTCGGCGCGCAGGCGTAAGTTTTTCAGAGAGGCGAAATACAAAAGCGCCGGGTGCCCGTGAATGCGGGTACCCGGCGCTTTGCTTTTGGTGAGACTTTAACCGCTCACGCTCTCGACACCAACCAAATAACGCCGCCGATAACGGCGAGCACGATAAGCACGCCCACCCACACGCCCGCCTTGAAGATGTCACCCGCGATCTGGCAGCCATTGAGAAATAACAGGCCAACGAGCAGCGGCAGAACCCGCAAAAAAGTATTCATGTTCGCCTCCTCATCGTACGATCCGCTCCCATAAAAATGGTAGCGTGCGCGAACCGCCCGGCAAGACGGGCAAACTCCTCAATAATATTAATATCTTCCGTTTGCTTTGCTTGACTTCTACCTATCGCTTTGCGATACACAATCCGAGGAGACTTCCACATGAAGAAAACCCTGCGCCTCGGCGCCGCCTTCTTCTCCATCGTGCTGCTGCTCTCCGGCTGCGGCTACAACCAGCTTCAGGGCCTCGACGAAGAGGTCAAAGCTGCGTGGTCCGAGGTGCAGAATCAGTATCAGCGGCGCGCGGACCTGATACCGAATCTCGTCGAGACCGTCAAAGGCGCGGCCAAATTCGAGCAGGACACGCTCACGCAGGTGATCCAGGCGCGCAGCCAGGCGACCAGCATCAAGCTGGAAGCGAAGGATTTGAGCGATCCACAGATGCTGCAGAAATTCGATCAAGCGCAGCGCCAACTCAGCGGCGCGCTCTCGCGTCTCCTTGTCACCGTCGAGCGCTACCCCGAGCTCAAGGCGAACCAGAACTACCGCGATCTCCAGGCGCAGCTCGAAGGCACGGAGAATCGCATCGCCGTGGCGCGGAAGCGCTACATCGAGAAAGTCGCGGAGTACAACAAGGCCGTGCGCTACTTCCCGACGAACCTCACGGCCAAATATCTCCTGGGCCTGAGCCCGCGCGCGACATTCGCGGCCGACGAGAAAGCGGCGACGCCGCCGGCGGTGAAGTTCTAGGAATTCCAAATTGTGAAGGCGGAGCTTGCCGATCCCGCTCGCCCCTTCCCTCTCCCGGCGGGAGAGGGCAAGGGTGAGGGCATGCTCCGCGCTTTTTTGCTCGCTTCCATTCTTCTTCTTTTCGCATCGACCCACTTCGCCTTCGCACTCGACGTCCCGCCGCTCAAGGGCCGCGTAAATGATTATGCCGGCTTGATGCCGGGATACGTCGGAAGCCTGGAGGAGCGGCTGAGCAGCTTTGAACAAGAGACCGGCCATCAAATTGCCGTACTGACCGTTCCCAGCCTCGAAGGCGAGGACATCGAAAGCTTCGGCATCAAGGTCGCCGAGAACTGGAAGATCGGCAAGAAAACTCATGACAACGGTGTCATTCTCATCGTCGCGCCCAAAGACCGCCGGCTCCGCATCGAGGTCGGCTACGGCCTCGAAGGTGTCCTCCCCGACGCGACCGCGAACCGCATCATCCAGGAAGTCATCG
>DATFWH010000393.1:0-4374 GCA_035259465.1 Binatia bacterium | reverse complement strand
ACCTCGGTCGTGTTCACGATCCCGCCGCTCTTGCTCGCGGTCTGGCTCTATCGCGCGTTTGATCCGAGCAACCCCGGTTTGCAGTTCATCGAGAAGGTGCCGTGGATCCCGACGTATAACATCCAATATTTCGTCGGCGTCGACGGCATCAGCATCTCGATGGTGCTTCTGACCGCGCTGCTCTCGTTCATCTGCATCTTCGCGTCGTGGGGCATCGATAAGGGCGTGAAAGGCTACTATGCGCTGTTCCTCCTGCTCGACACCGGCATGATGGGCGTCTTCGTCGCGCTCGATTTTTTCCTGTTCTACATCTTCTGGGAAGTGATGCTCCTGCCGATGTACTTTCTCATCGGCATCTGGGGCGGGCCGCGGCGCGAATACGCGGCGATCAAGTTCTTTCTCTACACGCTGTTCGGCAGCGTGCTCATGCTGCTGGCGATCCTGGCGCTTTACTTCTCCAGCGAGCCGCACACCTTCGACATGACGCAGTTGATCGCGCAGAGCGCGAATTACAGCACCAAGACGATCGGTATCTGGCCGTTCGACCATCTGCGCTGGGGCTTCCAGCACGTGGTTTGGATGGCGCTGTTCATCGGCTTCGCGATCAAGATTCCGGCGTTTCCGTTCCACACGTGGCTCCCCGACGCGCACGTCGAGGCGCCGACCGCGATCTCGGTCATCCTGGCCGGCATCCTGCTGAAGATGGGCACGTACGGCATCCTGCGCATCAACTATCCGATGCTGCCGCAAGCGACGGCCGACCTCGCCTACGTCTTCTTGGCGGCGCTCGGCACCTGGAACATCATCTACGGCGCGCTCTGCGCGATGGCGCAGAAGGATTTTAAAAAGCTCGTCGCCTATTCGAGCGTCAGCCACATGGGCTACGTCATGCTCGGCATGGCGAGTTTCACGCCGCAAGGCATCAACGGCGCGGTGCTGCAGATGTTCAACCATGGGACGATCACCGGGATGCTCTTCCTCATGGTCGGCGTGATCTACGACCGCGCGCATCACCGCGACATCGAGGGCTTCGGCGGCCTCGCGGCGGTCATGCCGGTCTACACCGCGATCAGCGCACTGGCGATCTTCGCCTCGATGGGGCTGCCCGGATTGTCGGGTTTCATCTCGGAAGTGCTGGTGCTGCTCGGCACGTGGCAGAAGTACCCCGTGCTTACCGCCTTGGCTGCGAGCGGCGTCATTCTGACGGCCGGTTATCTCCTCTGGACCGTGCAGCGGGTTTATCTCGGCATCACCAATGAAAAATACAAACTCATACCCGAGATCGGCGCGCGCGAGCTCTTCACGATGATTCCTCTCGGCATCATCGTGATCATCGTGGGCGTCTACCCGACCGTCGTGCTCGACCTGCTGCGCGCGTCGCTGACGCAGCTGAATCAAGTCATCGTGCCGCACCTGAGCTAAAAAGATGGATCTCGACAACCTCGCAAGCCTCGATTACTTCTCTCCCGAGCTCATTCTCGCCGGCGCGATGCTGCTGGTGATTTTTCTCGACCTCATGGTTAAAAATAAGCGCGTCATCGGCGCGCTGTCGATCCTCGGCTGCCTCGCCTCGCTGGGCGCGACGCTCCAGCTCTACGGCGGCCCTTCGGGCTATCTCTTCCACCGCATGATGGCGCTTGACAGCTTTAGCCTGTTCTTCAAAATCGTCGCGCTCACGGCGACGATTATTGTGCTCTGGATGTCGTTCAGCAGCCGCGAAGTCGAGTCGATGCACCAGGGCGAGTACGCGGCGATTCTTTTGAGCTCCGCGCTCGGCATGTTTTTCATGGCCTCGGCGACGAACCTTCTGATGGCCTATCTATCGCTTGAGATGGTGAGCATCACCTCCTATATCTTGACCGGCTTTCTCCCGCGCAATCGCCGCTCGAGCGAAGCGGCGCTGAAATATTTGATCTACGGAGGCGTCGCCTCCGGCGCGATGATCTACGGCATGAGCTGGATCTTCGGCATAACCGGAAGCCTCGATTACGCGCACATCCACGCCGCGCTGTTTCAAAGCGGGCCGAATCGTTTGCCGATTTTCATCGCGTTGACGCTGATCCTCGCCGGCTTCGGCTATAAGATCGTCTTCGTTCCGTTTCATATGTGGTCGCCGGACGTGTATCAGGGAGCGCCGACGCCGTTCACGGCTTTCCTTTCGGTCGCCTCCAACGCCGCCGGCGTGGCGATCCTGCTGCGCTTCTTTTTCACGGTGTCGGAGCCGGCGCGCGACGGCAGCTGGTTGTATCTCGAGGGCGTCGAGTGGCCGCAGGTGCTTCTCGTCGTCAGCATGATCACGATGACGCTCGGCAACCTCTCGGCGTTGAGCCAGCAGAATTTGAAACGCATGCTCGCCTACTCGGGCATCGCGCACGCGGGCTACATTCTCATGGGGCTCGTCGCGCTCAACACCGAGGGACTCCAGGCGATGTTGTTTTACATCGTCGTCTATCTCATCATGAATCTCGGGGCTTTCCTCGTCGTCGTGCTGGTGGCCAACGCCACCGGCAAAGAGGAGATCGAAGGCTACCGCGGGCTTGCCTGGCGCGGCTCGGCGGTGCCCGCGGTCGCGATGGCGATCTTCATGTTCTCGCTCACCGGTCTGCCGCCGCTCGCCGGCTTCGTCGGCAAGTTCTTTCTTTTCGCCGCGGTCATCAAGCAGCAGCTCTATTTCCTGGCGCTCGTTGCCGTCGCAAACAGCGTCATCTCGCTCTATTACTATGCCCGCGTCGTCAAGGTCATGTTCCTCGATTTCCCGGAGCCTTCCGACGGCCGCGTCGAGGTCAACGCGAGCGCCGCGACATTGCTCGGCCTGCTCTCCGCGATGACGCTGGTCTTCGGCGTTTACTGGGGGCCTCTGGTCGCCTTCACCAGTCAGTCGGTTAAGTTTTTTACCAAGTAAACAACCCCGCTCGCGGTCACGTTTTTTGTTCTTTCATCGGCCAAAACGTGACACTTTATCCCTTCGGCGCATCGTGGGCTTACAAAAAGCTAAGCAATTACGGACACTTAGTATGCCCGTAGTGATGGCATCACGCTTGCTGATCCCATCGGCAGAAAGCGAGCCGAAGGGAGAGCCGCAATGCGCAAAAAGTTACTTTCATTTTGTTCGACGGTGTTAATGTCGCTATCTTTTTGCGTCATGCCGATGCGGCTCTCGTCGGCCGAGCAGCCGACGGAGCAGATCAAAACAGCGATCGAGCGGATATCCCAGGTGCTCCAGGAAGTCACCGCCGCCCGCGGCGCCAATAAGGACGAAGCGGTCGAGAAAATCCGCAACATCCTGGTTCCGCGCTTCGATTTCACCGAGATGGCGAAGCGCTCTCTCGGCCCCCGCTGGCAGGAGCTCGCCGACCGCCAGGACGAGTTCGTTGCCGCCTTCGCCGCTTTCGTCGAAGGCTCTTACATGAGCACCTTGGAGTCGTACCGCGGCGAGAAGATTCTCTACCTCCGCGAGACGGTCAAGCAGAACCTAGCCCAGGTCGATACCGAGATCGTGCACGGCGCGGGCGAAACGCTCGCGGTCGATTATCGCCTGCATCTCATCGACGGCCAGTGGAAAGTCTATGACGTCGTGATCGACAATATCAGCCTCACTTCGAACTTCCGCTCACAGTTCGGCCGCATCCTGGCGGGCGCGTCCATCGACGAGCTCTTGAACAAGCTGCGCGCGAAAGCGGCCGGCCGCCCGGTCTGACGCTTTACACAATTTAACGATAATCGATTAAAATAGGCCGCATGAAGATCGTGCGGCCTATTTTTTTATTCGCTGCGCTAGTTTTCTCCACCGCAAATTCCTATGCGGCGACGCCCGCGGAAGTCAGCTTCCCGAGCGGCTCGCTCACACTCAAGGGCTTTCTCTACAGACCGGAAGGCGAGGGGCCGTTTCCGACGATTCTCTACAGCCACGGCAGCGAGCGGCGCCCCGGAGCGAAGCCGGAGATCGGAAATTACTTCGCCGCAAGGGGCTATGTGGTATTCGTGCCGCACCGCCGCGGCCACGGCCGCTCGCCGGCCGACCGCCAGATCGACGCGCTCTACGATCAGGGCCTGAAAGGCGTCGTCGCGCTGCACGAGGTCCATCTCGAAGACACGCTCGCCGCTCTCGCATATCTCCGCGGTCAATCTTACGTAGATGCGCGCCGCATCGCCGCGGCGGGCTGCTCGTACGGCGGCATTCAAACCCTGCTCGCAGCGGAGCGAGCGTCCGGCATCGCTGCCGCGGCGGCTTTCGCGCCCGCAGCCGAGACTTGGTCGCGCTCGCCGGCACTTCAGGCGCGGCTCCGGCGCGCCGTCAAAGGCGCATCCGTTCCAATCCTCTTTGTTCAGGCCCAAAACGACTGGGACTTGACGCCGACGCTCGTTCTCGACCGC
>DATFWH010000392.1:0-11434 GCA_035259465.1 Binatia bacterium | reverse complement strand
TCGGCGACCATTTTCATCAGGCGGAAGACCGCCTTCATGCTCTTGCTCTGGCCGACGAGCTGATCGAAGTCGAGGGCGAGATCGAGCTGGCTGCGCAGCCGCTCGACTTCGCGCGTGAGCCGCTGCACTTCGAGCGCCTTGGCGGCGACGATCTTGATCTCATCCTTATCGACGGGCTTCACGAGATAATCGTAGGCGCCCTGTTTCATCGCCTCCACGGCCGTCTGCACCGTGCCGAACGCGGTCAGCATGACGAAGCTGACCGACGGGCGCAGGGCGCGGCCGCGCTTCAACAACTCCAAGCCGTCGATGCCCGGCATCTTGAGGTCCGTGATGACCAAGTCGAACGGCCGCCGCTCGAGCATCGCCAGGGCGTCTTCGCCGCTCGGGGCGCATTCGACCTCATAGCCGTCCTTTTGGAGGATGCGCTTGAACAGCGTGCAGACGTGCTCCTCGTCGTCGACGATCAGGACGCGTTCAGGAAGCCCGTTCATAGTCGGTTACCTCGGCAGCCGGGAAGTGCAGCTGGAATGTCGTGCCGCAGCCCGGAGCGGTGTCGACGGCGATGCGGCCCCCATGCGCGCGCACGATGCGCTCGCAGATCGAGAGGCCGAGCCCCATGCCTCTTTTTTGCTTGGTCGTAAAGAAAGGTCGGAAGATGTTCGGCAGCGCCGTTTCCGGAATGCCGACGCCGGTGTCGGAGACGGAGATCACGACGGTGTCGGCGTGGCCGCGCGCGCCGCGGACCGTTATCTCGCCGCCGCCGGGCATCGCCTCGCATGCGTTGAACATGAGATTGATCAGCACCTGCTGGAGCTGGTTGGCGTCGGCGCGGATCGACGGCAAGTTCAGGTCGAAGTCGGTTTGAATCCGGACCTTGTAGTTGAGCAGATAGTGCCAGGCCAGCTTCACGGCGTCGGCGACGATCGGCTCGACCTCTCGGATCTCGGGTCTGGCGGGCGTCGGCCGCGCGAAGTTCATGAGGTTGCGGATCAGCTCGCGGCAGCGCAGCGTCTCGGCTTCGATGATCTTGAGCGCTTCCTTGTGCGGCCCGGCGGCTTTTTCTTCCTCGAGCAGCTCTTGGGCGAAGCCCATGATGATCTGGAGCGGATTGTTGAATTCGTGCGCGATCGACGCGGCGAGCTCGCCGACGGTGACGAGCCGGTCGGAGGCGATCAGCTGCTGCTCCTGCTCTTCCGTGATCGCGCGGAGCTTGGCTTCGCTCTCGCGCAGCCGCTCCTCGACGCGTCGTCGCTCGGCGTTCTCATCGCGGAGGACCTCGTTCGTGCGCTCCAATTCGACGGTGCGCAGCGCAACCTTCTCCTCCAGCTCGTCGCGCGCCGCCGCCAGCTCCGCGGCCTGCTGTCTCGTCTCTTCGTACAGGCGCGAGTTCTGAATCGCGATCGCGGCCTGCTGGCCCACCGCGGCGAGGAGCTGCAGCTCCTCGCCTGTGAACTCATGGGCCTCCTTGGTATAGAGGCTGATGATGCCCAGCACATTGTCCTTCGACAACATCACCGGTATGGTAACGCACGAGACGATGCCGTTCTTCCGATAAAAATTAACTCGTAGCGTATCCGGGGCGTTGATCAGGTCGGCGATGACGAGCGGCGTGCGCGTGCGGATCGCCTCTTCGGCGCGATGTCCCGGGGTGTGCATGCCGTACGACTTCCATTCGGCGTCGTCGATGTTGCGGCTGAAAAGCGGCTCGAGCTTGCCGGTTTCCTGGTGAAACAGGCGCAGCGTGACAACGATCGGATAGGCGAAAAATTCTTCCAGCTTGGTGAATAGCACGGACACGACTTTGTCGAGATCCAGCGTCGCGGTGATCGCCTCGTTGATCGCGGCAAGCACGGTAAGGCGCTGGACGTGGCCTTCGATCTGGCTTTCGGTTTTCTTGCGCTCGGTCATGTCGCGCACGATCCAGCGCAGCCCGATGGGCCGCCAGCCGCTTACCTGGCTCTGACGGATGACGGAGAGCTTGACGGCGGCGGGGATGCTCTTCCCCTTGCGCGTCTGCAGCGCCAGCTCGATCTCGCTGTCCGACAGCGAGTCGTGGCGCGCGAGATTGAGCATCATGCGGCGGTACTGCGGCCGGTGCTCCGGGGGAAAGAAAAGCGCGATCGGCTTGCCGAGGAGGAATTCGTCGCGCACGCCCAGAAGTATCCCGGCGTTGCGATTGGCCTGCTGGATAGTGCCGGCGACGTCGGTGACGAAGTAGGCGTCCGGCGCGAGATCGAAGAGAGCGCGATAATTCTGTTGTTGGATCTCTAACTGTGTTTCCGCAGCGTGCAGCTCCGCGCTGCTCACGTACACTTCTTCGAACGTCTCCGACAGCTCCTGCAAGACTTGGCGCAATAAATGCTGCTGCTGCTGCTGCTGCTGCTGCTCTGAGACAGGCTTTTCCGCGCTTTCGATAAGCGCTTGCAGCCGTTCACGCGCTTTCTCCAGCTGACGTCCGAACGGGCGACGTAGGTCTCGGTGTTCCATCGAATAAATGTGCTTAGTCGGTCATCTTGGTCTTGTCCACCGGCTCGCTCATATCTCCGCTCTGGAGCAGCCTCCGGACCGCGGCCGCCTGCTCGGTCGCGTCCTGGGCGCGCTGCTCGAAGCGCTTGACGAGCGATTTGTGGTTGCCTTGCTTGGCCCGCTCGGCGAGCCGGCGCGAGAGCGAGGCGTTCTCTTCGAGCGCGCGGAAGGCGCTCCAGAGCGCCACGTCGAGCTGCTCGGACTGCGCGGAGACAAGCCCCTCGGCTGTGTAGCTGTGGCCGACGCGGCAGCGAAAGCGCAGCATCTCGCCGTCGTGCAGCTCCCACAAGACCCCGCCGCACTCGGGGCAGCCATAGACGGACGGCTTGCCCGGCTTTTCTTTGTCGCTTTGCATCGCCATATTCTCGACGCCGACCTCTTTTTCTATCTGCTCGGAGACTTCACGGGCGATCTCTTGCACTGCCTCGCGCGCGAGCCGGTCGAGCAGCGGCGCAATGTCGATTTTCGGTACGACGTGATCGACTTTGACGGCGGCGATCGCGTTCTGCGGCATGTCGGGAAAAAGCGCGTCCTGGGGATCCTGCACGATGGCGACGCCGCCGCGCTCTTTGACCGTGTGGAGCCCCGCCGCGCCGTCGTCGAGCGAGCCGGAGAGGACGACGCCGACGACGCGCGGGCCGTAGACGCGCGCTGCGGTACGGAAGGTCGGGTCGATCGCCGGGCGCGTGTTGTTCTCTTTCGGGCCGCGGACGAGCCGGATGGTCCCATTTGTGAGCAGCATATGGAAGTCCGGCTGCGCGACGTAGATGCGGCCTGGCTTGATCTTCTCGTTATCCCTGGCGTGAGCAGCCGTTAGTATTCCGGCACGGTTGAGGATTTCGGGCAGAACGCTGATCGAGCGGGGCGGGACGTGGACGACGACGAAGACAGGCGCCGGAAAGTCTTCCGGCAGGCCGGCGACGACTTCGGAGAGCGCCTCGATGCCGCCGCTCGAGGCGCCGATGACGATGATTCTATTCGGTGCCACAGGCGCTCCCGGTTACGGGTTTCATCACCGCGCCTCCTCGGCCATTAGAATAATCACACCCTGCGCTGTTTTGTTGGGCCCCGTGAGCGGGCTGCACGTGACGCGGCATTGGATCGCCTTGCCGCGCCGATTGGTCGCGTCCAGGACGATTTCGTTGTGATTGCTGTCGCCGGCGAGGCACGGACGGATGAGTCCACGCAGTTTTTCCACCGGCAGGCCGATGTCGAGGTTAAACAGCGATTTGCCCTCGACCTCCTCGGCGCGGAGCCCCCACATGTCCTCGGCCTTGTAGTTCCAGACGAGGATATTGAGATTCTGGTTCACCACGACCGCGCCCGAGTCGAGGCTGCCGAGCACCGATTGCAGGAACAAATTCGAGTGGTGCAGCTCGTCGGTGCGCTGGCGCAGCTCCTCGTTCACCGTCTGAAGCTCCTCGTTCGTCGATTGCAGCTCCTCGTTCATCGTCTCGAGCTCTTCGTTGGTGGACTGAAGCTCCTCGTTGGTGGTTTCCAGCTCTTCGTTGGATGATTGAAGCTCCTCGTTGGTGGTCTCCAGCTCCTCGTTGGAGGACTGAAGCTCTTCGTTGGCCGTCTGGATCTCCTCGCGCGAGTGCTGCAGCTCCTCCTGCATTTTGTGGTAGCGCGTCACCTCGTTGAAGGTGATCGACACGCCGTGCGGCGTATTGGTCTCGTCGTAGAGAGGGGTGACGACGATGTCCAGATATTGGGTTTCGCCGTTGGCGAAGTGACGCGGCACGCTCGTGAGCGTGACGGCGCGCTTCTCCGTGTACGCCTGCTCGATCAGCGAGCGCAGCTCCGCCGGCCGGTAGGAGATCTCCAGGTCCGACAGCGGCCGGCCGATGTCCCTCGCGTTTAGTGTGAAGAGCATGCGCGCCTTCTGGCTCGCCAGCACGACGACGCCGTTGATGTCGACGACGATCCGCGTCGTCGTCGCCTCGTCGAGCGCCAGCTCCTTCAGGCGGTCCTGTTTTTGCTGCTGCTGTTGCGGGTGATCGTTATCCGGCGGCGGCGTCATCGCGAGCAGCCGCTCGCGGTTATTGACCTGCGGCACTTTCGCGAAGATGCGGCACTTGAGGTCGAGCGGCGTGAACAGATGGCCGTGCGTGAGCAAAAGCTCGGCGCGGCCCAAAAAGAGATAGCCGTTAGGGTTGAGCGCGAAGTGGAGCCGCGCGAGAATGCGCGACTGCGTCTCGGCGTTGAAGTACATCAGCGTGTTGCGGCAGATGAGCAGGTCGAGGCGCGAGATCGGCGCGTCCTGCACGAGGTCGTGGCGGCCGAAGATGATCGCGCGCCGGAGGTCGGCGCGGAAGCCGAAGCGGCTGTTCACCGGCTCGAAATATTTTTTCCTGAGTTTTTCGTCCTCGATCGTCTCCAGGCCTTTCGCCGTGTACATCGCCTGGCGCGCGACGTTGAGCGCTTCCTCGTCCACGTCGGTCGCGTAGATTTTAACCTGTTGCTTGAAAGCCTCCTGGCCCATCGCCTCGGCGAAGAGGATCGCCGCCGAGTACGCTTCCTCGCCCGACGCGCAGCCGGCGCTCCAGATGCGGATCTGGCCGTCGCCGCGATCGCTCAGCAGCTTGGGCACGGCCGACTCGGCCAGGAACTTCCACGCCGGCGGGTCGCGGAAGAACGAAGTGACGTTGATCAGGATCGTGTTGAAGAGCTGGGAGAATTCCTCGGGATGGACTTCGAGGTAATCGGTGTAGTCGGCGAAGTTCTCGACGCCGACGAGCTGCATGCGCCGGCCCACGCGGCGCATCAGGCTCGGCCGCTTATAGCCGGTGAAGTCGAAGCCGCGGTGCTGCTGGAGGTAGAATAGCAGCGACTCGAATTGTTTTTCTTCGCTATCTGCCATGGGCCACTTCCCTGACCACGAGCTTGACCAGGGCCGGGGCGATCTCGTCGAGCGGCAGGGCGAAGTCGACGCAGCCGGTCTCCATCGCCGCGCCCGGCATGCCGCTGAACTCGGCGGTGCGCTCGTCTTCGATGATGACGCTGCCGCCCATTTTCTTCACCGCTTTCACGCCGAGCGAGCCGTCCTTGCCCGAGCCCGAGAGCACCACCGCGACCACCCGGTCTTTATAGCTCGCCGCCGTCGATTCGAAAAGCAGGTCCGCCGACGGCCGCACGAAATGCACCAGTTCCGTCTGCGTAAGCGACAGCGAGCCGTCCGAGTTGACCAGCAGGTGCTTGTTCGGCGGGGCGGTGTATACCTTGCCCGGCTGCAGGATATCGCCCTCCTCGGCCTCTTTGACTTTCAGCGCGATGCGCCGGCGCAGGATGTCGACCATCAAGCTCCGGTGCCGCGGATCGAGATGCTGAACGACGACCAGCGCCGCGGGAAACTCCGCTGGGAGCGCCTCGAGGACGTGGCTCAACGACCGCAGCCCGCCGGCCGACGCGGCGAGCGCCACTATATCGTACTCGCCGCGATGGGAAAGCCCCGCGTCGGTGTTTCCGTTGATCTTATCGAGGACGCCGCGTTCCATGGGTTTCATTAACTATTACTCCAATGGCGCAGCCAACGCTACCTCATAAATAGCGACTTATTCGCCGATCACATCGTGTGTTCGAGCTCGATCGACCCGATCTCTTGGATGGTGCGGTTAAAATGGTGTCGCAGGACTTTCGCCACCTCCTGGCAAAAGGCGTAGTCCTCCAGCATCAGGCAGCCGAGATAGCGTTGGCCGCCGTGGTCGATGAACATGAATATGCGGTTGTACGAGCGCGGCGCGTCGGCATCGGCCGGCGGGGGGATCGCCGAAACGTTGATTTCCTTCAGCACGCCGACCTCGCCTTTGGGCGGCTCCTTCTCGGTTCCGCGGATGAGCGTCCACACCGGCGGCCAGGTGCGAATGCCGTGATAGGTCATCAGCGGATGATCGCGGAGCTGCATAAAAACTTTGCGTCTACCGATCCCGTCGTTTCTTCAGCATCGCTTTGAAATCCTTGATTTCTCCTTCCAGCACCTGAAGCCGCTCGATGAGATCCTCCTGCGCGCCATTCTCCGCGCGCTCCAGTTCAAGCTTGGTCTGCAGCGTCTCGTTCGCGACGAAAAGCCCGCCTGTGAGGCGCTCCTGCTCCTCGACGGTTTGCCACAGCCGCCAGCCGGCGGCGGCGAAAACCGCGAGCGATTTGACGATGCGCTCGTCTTCATGGTCGAAGGTACGCTCACGATCGTGCGAGACAACCCAGACGGTTCCGGCCGGCGCGTTGTGGTAATCGAAAGGTATTAAGAGCGCTTCGTAAATGAACGGATATTTTCTCAGCTCGTGAAAAAAGCGCCCCGGTTGGCGCATGAGCTGCGGGAGGCCCCGGTCGAGGGTTGTGCCGGAGGGGCTCGCGTCGCGCGGCATCGTATGCTCAGGGAAACCCGCGAAGCCGCCGGCGAGCGCGCCCCAGCGAAAGGTATCCCGGCCGTTCTTCCGTTCGAGGAGGCTGACGCCCGTGCTGCCGGCGCGGCAGAGACGGAGCGCGATCTCGGAGAGCTTCTGGAGTAAGTGCGCAGGCTTTTCGGCCATCTCGCGCGCGAGGCTCACGAGCGCCCGGCTCTCGGCTTCGTAATCGGGCGCACGGCGATTGCGCCGCTCGAGCTCGACGGTGATGTCGATATCCCTCAACGTCGGCGTGTCGAGGGGAATGTTGCGCAAGTCAGTCATATAGCCGCATCCCCTAGAAACAAACCCTGCCCTAATCCTATTTGGCCACCGCGACCGGCTGTAAGTCAATAGGGGCAAATCCATCGAAAGCCGCACCGGAGTTCACCGTCGTTTCACAACTTCCTCCTTGCTAATCGACGCTCTTTTGATATTCATAAAATTGGAGGGTGGAACGTTGACCGAGACGAGCCGGTTGGATGAGTTGTGCGTCAATACGATACGGATGCTGTCGGTCGACGCGGTGGAGAAGGCGAAGTCCGGCCATCCCGGCGCGCCGATGGGCCTCGCGGCGGCGGCCTACGTCCTCTGGACGCGCTTCCTAAAGCATAATCCGAAAAATCCCGAGTGGCCCGACCGCGACCGGTTCGTTCTTTCCGCCGGCCACGCCTCGATGCTGCTCTACAGCATGCTGCATTTGACCGGCTACGCGGTCCCGCTCGAGCAGATCCAGCATTTCCGTCAGTGGGAGAGCATCACGCCCGGACATCCCGAGCGCGAGCTCACGCCCGGCGTCGAAGTCACGACCGGGCCGCTCGGCCAGGGTTTCGGCAACGGCGTCGGCATGGGGATCGCCGAGGCCTTTCTCGCCGCGCGCTATAACAAGCCCGGGCTCGACGTCTTCGACCATTATACCTACGCGATCGTGAGCGACGGCGACCTGATGGAAGGCGTCGCTGCGGAGGCCGCGAGCCTCGCCGGCCATCTGAAGCTCGGCAAGCTCATTTATCTCTACGACGACAACCGCGTCTCGCTCGCGGCGACGACCGATTTGACCTTCAGCGACGACGCGGCGAAGCGCTTCGACGCCTACGGCTGGCACACGCAGACGGTCGCCGACGGCAACGATCTCGCCGCGATCGAGCGGGCGATCAAGGCCGCGCAGCAGGAGCGCGGGCGGCCGTCGCTCATTATATTAAGAACCCACATCGGCTACGGCTCGCCGGGAAAACATGACAGCTTCGAGGCGCACGGTTCGCCGCTCGGCGCCGAAGAAGCGAAGGCGACGAAGCGAAACCTCGGCTGGCCTCCGGAGCCGGCGTTTTTCATCCCCGACGAGGCGCTCGCGCATTTTCGCGAGGCGATCGGCAGGGGCGAGAAGGCGGAGGCGGCCTGGCGGGAGAAATTTTCGAAGTACAAGCAGCAGTTCCCCGAGCCGGCGGGCGAAATCGAGACCGCGCTCGCGCGCAAGCTTCCCGCGGGCTGGGACGAAGGCGTGCCGGAGTTTCCCGCCGATCCCAAAGGTCTCGCCACGCGCGCCTCGGCGGGTAAAGTCTTGAACGCCATCGCCGCCAAGGTGCCGACGCTGATCGGCGGCTCGGCCGATTTGAATCCATCGACTTATACCGTCCTGAAGGACATGGGCGACTTCGAGCCGCCGTCGCGGGATTTCTCAAAGAGCCAGGGCGCCTCGGGCGGCGGCTTCGGCTACTTCGGGCGCAACGTTCACTATGGCGTGCGCGAGCACGGCATGGGCGCCGCGTCGAACGGCATGGCGGCGCACGGCGGCGTGATGCCGTTCGCGTCGACGTTCCTCATGTTCTCCGACTACATGCGGCCGTCGATTCGGCTCGCGGCGTTGATGGAGCTGGGGGTGATCTACGTCTTCACGCACGACAGCATCGGCGTCGGCGAGGACGGTCCGACGCATCAGCCGGTGGAGCATTACGCGGCGCTCCGCGCGATCCCGCGCCTGGTCGTGATCCGTCCCGGCGACGCGAACGAGACCGCGGTCGCGTGGAAAATCGCGGTCGAGAGCCGCGACCGGCCGGTCGCGCTCGTGCTCTCGCGCCAGAACGTGCCGACGCTCGATAGAAAAGAATTCGCTCCCGCCGACGGCGTGCGCAAAGGCGCGTACGTGCTCGCCGACGCGCCGGGCGGCAAGCCGGACATGATTCTCATCGCGACGGGCTCGGAGCTCTCTCTCGCGGTCGGCGCGCGCGCGAAGCTCGCGGAGAAAAACATTCACGCGCGCGTCGTGTCGATGCCGAGCTGGGAGCTGTTCGACGCGCAGCCCAAAGACTACCGCGACGCGGTGCTGCCGCCGGCGGTCAAGCGCCGCCTCGCCGTCGAGGCGGGCGTGCCGCAGGGCTGGCACCGGTACGTCGGCGACGCGGGCGATGTCGTCGGCATCGAGCGCTTCGGCGCTTCCGCGCCGGGCAACGTGGTGATGGAAAAGCTCGGCTTCACCGTCGACCACGTCGTCGAGCGCGCGCTGGCGCTGAAATAATCCTGAGCCGTGACTGCTGAATGCGCCGCGGCATTCAGGAGTCAGAGCTCAGCCTACCGGGAGTTGCGAATGCGGGTCGCTTTCGGAGCGGATCATGCGGGGTTTTCTTTGAAGCAGAATCTTGCCGCCTACGCGAGAGAGCTCGGCCATGAAGTCCTCGACCTCGGCACGAACAGCGAAGCGCCGGTGGATTATCCGGATTACGCCGGGGCGGTCGGCCGCGCCGTGGTCGACGGCCGCGCCGAGCGCGGCGTCCTCATATGCGGCAGCGGCGTCGGCGCGAGCGTCGCGGCGAACAAGATTCCCGGCGTCCGCGCCGGTCTCTGCCACGATACCTATTCCGCGCACCAGGGGGTGGAGCACGACGACATCAACGTGCTCGTCCTCGGCGCGCG
Source organism: Binatia bacterium (assembly GCA_035259465.1). GTDB lineage: Bacteria > Desulfobacterota > Binatia > UBA9968 > UBA9968 > JAJPJQ01. The sequence goes on along the minus strand of DATFWH010000392.1, from coordinate 1,616 downwards.
CGTGATCGGCCCCGAGCTCGCACGCGAGCTCGCACGAACTTATCTGAACGCGCGCTTCTCCGGCGCCGAGCGCCACCGCCGGCGGCTCGACAAAGTCCGGGCGCTCGAAGAAGCCGCGCGAAAGAATTCGAGGGAGAAGAATCAATGAACCGCTTGAAGGAGCTGCTGCGCCAGGGGCAGTCGATCTGGCTCGATTACATCCACCGCAATCTGATCAAGTCCGGCGAGCTCAAAAAGCTCATAGACGACGACGGCATCCACGGCATGACGAGCAATCCGACGATCTTCGAGAAGGCGATCGCGCACGGGAGCGACTACGACGGCACGATCAAGGCCGCGCTCGCGGACGATCCGAAGATCGAGACCGGCAAGATTTGCGAGCGGCTCATTATCGAGGACATCCGCGCCGCGGCCGACGTCCTGCGGCCGATTTACGACGAGACCGGCGGCGCCGACGGTTTTGTGAGCATCGAGGTCTCGCCGCACCTCGCGCGCGACACCAACGGCACGATCGATGAGGCGCGGCGGCTGAAAAAGGAAGTCGGCCGGCCAAATCTGATGATCAAGGTGCCGGGGACGCCCGAGGGCATTCCGGCGATCGAGAGGCTTACGGCCGAGGGCGTGAACGTCAACATCACGCTGATGTTCTCGATGAGCCACTACGAGGCGGTGGCGCGCGCCTACGTGAAAGGTCTCGAGCGCGCGGAGAATCCCCGATCGATCGCGTCGGTCGCGTCGTTTTTCGTGAGCCGCGTCGACACGCTCGTGGACAAGGAGCTCGAGAAGATCGGCACGCCCGAAGCGCTCGCGCTCCGCGGCAAGCTCGCGATCGCGAATTCCAAAGCAGTCTATCGCCGTTTCGAGGAGATTTTTCACGGCGAAGGCTTCGCGGTGCTGAAGAGCCGCGGCGGCCGCGTGCAGCGGCCGCTGTGGGCGAGCACGGGCACGAAAAATCCCGCGTACTCCGACGTGCTCTACGTCGAAAACCTGATCGGACCCGACACCGTGAACACGCTGCCGCCGGCCACGATCGACGCGTTTCGCGACCACGGCGAGGCGCACGGCGCGACGGTGAAGGAAAATCTGGAAGAGGCGAAGGCGGCGCTCGAGCAGGCCGCGAAAGTCGGCATCGATCTCGAAGCCGTCGGCAAGAAACTCCAGGACGACGGCGTCGACGCGTTCATTAAATCGTTCGACGATCTGATCGCCGCGCTGGAGAAAAAGCGCGCCGCGTTTCAAGCGGACGGGGCGGGCTCCGGCGGCCTCGACCGCCAGGAATTGCGGCTGGGAAAATATCAGAGCCGCGTCGACAAGCGCCTGAAGACGTGGCAGGCGGAAAATTTCGCCGCGCGCATGTGGCAAAAAGATCCGACGCTCTGGTCGGCGAAGCCGGTGCCCGAGCTCGCCGACCGCCTTGGCTGGCTCGATCTGCCGGAGACGATGAAAGACCGCGTGCCGGAAATCCGCGCCTTCGCGGACAAGGTCAAATCCGACGGCTTTCGCCATGTCGTGGTGCTCGGCATGGGCGGGTCGAGCCTCGCACCCGAGGTATTCCAGCGCACGTTCGGCAACGCGGCAGGTTATCCCGAATTGATCGTCCTCGACAGCACGCATCC
>DATFWH010000391.1:0-18066 GCA_035259465.1 Binatia bacterium | reverse complement strand
CTCGGCGGCGATCCTCGGCGGCGACCTCGAAAAGCGCCGCGACGAGCTGCGCGCGACGCTTCCGATCCGCCGCGTCGTCGGACCGGCGGACATCGCCGCGCTCGCCGTGCACATCATGACGAACACGGCGCTTACCGGCGCGACCTACGACATCGACGGGGGACAGCAGCTGGTCCAGTAGTGGAGTTCGGAGTTCAGGCGATTATTTTTTATACAGCTGATCGAGAAAGCCGGAGTCGTCGAGCTTCTTGAGCACACTATGGTTGATGACTTCCTCCGGCTTGATTTTGGCTACGAGCGGATCGCTCTCCGCCATGAAGTCGATCATCGAAGAGATGCCGGCGATATCCGTGTAGGGCTTCTTAGACATGACCTTAAGCGCCGACTGGTAGTGCTCCTCGGCGTTCTCGATCTTGCCCAGGCGGAGATAGCTCGCGAGGACTTTCTTGACGCGCTCTTTGTTTTTAGGGTCCCACACGAAGGCGTTGGCGGCGGCGACGCCCTTGAGGATCTGCTCTACCAGCGCCGGATCGCTTTTGAGAATTCGCTCGCGGACGGCGAGCACCTGCTGCGGGTAGGGAATCGGCAGCTCCGTGAAATCGGCCAAGATGTTGAAGCCTCGCGCCTCGAGAGTAGTTGCGAGTCCGGGATTGACGATCGCGGCGTCGCTGCCGCCGGTTTGCAGCGAGGCCACCCTCGCCGCCTGATTGCCGACCTGGAGCAGCGTGACTCTGTCGCGCCGCGCATCCATGCCCCAATGTTTCAATGCCAGGAGCACGGCGTGATAGGAAGCGGACCCGACCTGCGTGATGCCGATTCTCTTGCCCCTCAAATCTTCGGGTTTTTTAATTCCCGCCGCGCTCGCGAGAATGTAATTCATCTTATTGATCATCCCGCCGATCAGGACGAGATCCGATCCGCGGGCGCGGGCGCTGATCACCGGCTGCCCTGCCATGCCCATGACCGGCACGTCGCCCGAGATAAGCGCCTGCGCCCCGCGCGTGCCGCCCTCGATGAGAATTAATTCCGGATCGAGACCGAAGCGCTTGAAGATCCCTTCGTCTTTCCCCACCCATAGCGTGGTCTGATTGGAGCTGAGCGAGGAGTAGCCGAACAAAAACTTCCGCGTCTGACCATGAGCCTGCGGAACTGAAGTGAAAAGCCCGGCCAGCAGCGCCGAGGCGAGGAAACAAAGCACGTATGTTCTCATCCGTGCAGCTCTAATTTTCAAATCGTCGTTCATCGCTGTCCTCTCCGCGCCGCAAACTATTCCTCGGAATCGATCAAGTCAACCGCGATGTTGACAGCAAGAAACGCGAAGGTATAAACAATTCTTTTCGCGCACGGAGAAGCCGTCGAATATGACAACGCAAGATTCTTTGCATCAGTGGGACCAAGAAACCGACGTGGTCGTGGTTGGCTACGGCGCGGCCGGCGGCGTCGCGGCGATCGCCGCTCACGACGCCGGCGCCAAAGTCCTCATCGTGGAAAAGATGCCGCACCCCGGAGGCATCTCCATCCTTTCCGGCGGCGGCGTGGCCTTCGCGCGCAGCGCGGAGGGCGCGTTTCAGTACTTGAAGCGCACGTGCAACGGGACGACGCCGGATGAAGTGTTGCGGCCGCTGGCTGAAGGAATGGTCGAGATTATCGATTGGGTTACGGAGCTGGCTAAAGTCAGCGGCACGGAGCCGTCGCAAAGCGAGGTCCGCGGCCACGGGACCTATCCGTTTCCCGGAACCAACGATATGGACTCCATTAAGCTCAAAGACTTTCCCGCCTACGATGCTTTTCCCTGGGCGAAGGGACTGCGCGGCGGCGCGCGGCTGTTCAAGATGGTCGTCGATAACGTCGCGGTGCGAAAGATTGACGTGTCGCTTGCCACGCCGGCCAAGAGTCTCGTCATCGGGCGCGACGGCGAGGTCCTCGGCATTCTCGCCGAGCGAGCCGGGAGTGAGTTCGCGATCAAAGCACGGAAAGCCGTGGTCCTCTGCTCGGGCGGATTCGAAAATAATCCGGCGATGAAACTGCAATACTTCCAGGCGCAGCCGGTCTATCCGGTTTATCTAGGCAACACGGGAGACGGCATTCTAATGGCGCAGAAGGCCGGGGCCGCGCTCTGGCACATGTGGCACTTCCACGGCGGCTACGGCTTCAAGTACCCGGAGTTTCCTTTTGCGATCCGGCACGTCTGGGCGGGACCGCGCAACGAGAAGCGAAAAATGATCTGGATCGCCGTCGACCGCTTCGGCAAGCGGTTCATGGACGAATACCCGCCGGCGCCGCAGGACACCGGCGCGCGGCCGCTGGAGCATTACGACGCGGACCTGCAGGAATTCCCGCGCATCCCGTGTCACCTGATTTTCGATGAAGCGGGCAGAAAACTCGGCCCGCTCGCGATGGTCATCGTCAACGACGAGCGGTATCACTACCAGTGGAGCGCGGACAACCTCGCGGAAGTCGAAAAGGGCTGGATTAAAAAGGCCGCGAGCATTGGAGAGTTAAGCGCGCAGATAAACATCGACGCGCGCGCGCTCACAGCGACAGTATCACGCTGGAACGCGCAATGCGCGGCGGCGAAAGACGACGATTACAAGCGGCCGCCCGGAACCATGATGCCGGTCGCCGAGCCGCCATTCTATGCCATGGAGGCGTGGCCGATCGTCTCGAACACGCAGGGCGGCCCGGTCCACGACGCCCAACAGCGCGTCGTCGATGCGCTGGGAAAACCGATCCCGCGCCTCTACGCCGCAGGCGACATCAGCTCGATCTTCGGCCATCTGTATCTCGAGGCGGGAAACATCACCGAATGCTTCGTCGGCGGGAGAATCGCCGGCAGAGGCGCCGCTGCAGAGGCAGCATGGTAGGGCGCGGCGTGCCGTGCCCTCCTTTTATTCTCGACGGTTTTCGTAGGGGCAGTTCGCGAGCCGCCCCTACATTATTTATTCACCCGTGTCCGTTCGCGCCCCAGATTTTTCCCTCGATCCATAATTTCGCCAGCTCCAGAGCGTAGCCGTCGGCTTCGCGGCGCGTGTCGAAGCTCCCGCGGCGGCGGCCGAAAATCGGGATGCGCTTCGTCCGGCCGGAATCCTCGACGACGACCGTCGCGCGCGCGATCCAGCGCCCGCGCTTGAGGCGGTGCGAGTCGAGCTCGACGGTGTGGCCTTTGTAGGCGGATTTTTTCATGCGGGCGGCGCGTTAATGCTACATCAACATAGTTGTGTTCATGGAGGGGCGTCAAGAGAACTCATGAGCGACGCCAAGATGCCTTTCAACATTCAAGACCTGAACTCCCGGAGGTTGACCACCGCTTGACCCGGCGGCTCACCAGGCCGCAGCGTAATAAAAAATCCCCGCGTTTCCTCCTGTTTTTTTCTTTAAAATCGACTAGTATCCGGCGCCATGGCTGAAGTCATAGAAGAACATGCAGAGGCGACGGCGTCGGCGCCGTGGATGCTGGCGCTCGGCCCGGTCCTTGCCCTCGCCGTCTACGCCTTGCCGCTGGGGCTCGCTCCGAAGGCGCAGACGCTGCTCGCGATCCTCGTCCTCTCAATCGTCTTTTGGGTGACGGAGGCGATTCCCGCTCCGGTCACGGCGCTGCTCGCCCCCACGCTCGCGGTTTTCTTCGGCGTGGCCAACGTCAAGAACGCCTTCGCTCCGTTCGGCGATCCCGTCATCTTTTTGTTGATTGGCAGCTTCCTGGTCGCCGAAGCGACGATGGCGAGCGGCCTCGATCGCCGTCTGGCGGTCTTCATCCTGTCGCAGCGCTGGACCCGACGGAGCACCGGACGGCTGCTGTTCGCGATGGGTCTCGTGACTTGCGTCGTTTCGCTGTGGATGAGCAACAGCGCGACGACCGCGATGATGCTCCCGATCGGCGTCGGCGTTTTGCGGGCGCTCCGCCGCGACGGGGACGATACGAACACGCCTTACGCGATTGCGATGATGCTCATGCTCACGTGGAGCTCGAGCGTCGCGGTGGGTCTCCCGATCGCGTCGCCGCCGAACTTGATCGCGATCGGCTTGTCGAGAGAGCTGACCGCGGACCCGATCACATTCGTGGACTGGACGATCGTCACGATGCCCATGACCGCGGCGATGCTGGCGCTTTGCTGGATACTGCTCAACTGGCGCTACCGCGACGCAAAGCTCAGCACCGCGGGATTGGACGACTACGTTGCTTCGGAGCGCGAGCGGCTCGGACCGTGGACGCTCCGGCAGAAGAGCGTCGCCGCCGTTTTCGTTATCCTCGTGATCTTGTGGCTCACGCCGGCGGTGCTCGTCTCTATGGTCGGCAGCGAGCATCGCATCGCCAACTGGTCGGAAGCGCACCTGCCGGAGTCGTTCGCGGCGGTCTTCGCCGCGAGCTTGCTCTTCTTCCTTCCCGCGGGCGGCGGCCGGCCCGCGCTCACCTGGCGCGAGGCCAAGGAAATCGATTGGGGAACGATGATCCTCTTCGGCGGCGGCTTGAGTCTCGGCAAGCTCATGTTCGATACGAAACTCGCCGACGCGATCGGCGGCGCCTTGACGGCCTTGATCGGCGGCGGCGGCCTCTGGGGAATCACCGCGGCGGCGATCGTGCTCGGAATCGTGGTGAGCGAAGCGGCGTCCAACACCGCGGCGGCGAACGCCGTCATCCCCGTCGTTATCGCGGTCGCGGCGGCGGCGGGCGTTTCTCCGACGCCGCCCATTTTCGGCGCGGCGTTGGGCGCGACGTTCGGCTTCATGCTGCCGGTTTCGACGCCGCCCAACGCGATCGTCTATGCAAGCGGCCTCGTGCCGCTGCGCGAGATGATCCGCGCCGGGATCTGGCTCGACGTGAGCGGCGCGGTTCTTATTTGGGTCTTCTTGCGACTGCTCTGCCCGCTGTTCGGCATGGCGTAGCCGGCCGCTGGCGGGAATCCTGCGGTCTTTTCTAGCGCGCCAAAGTTTTAGCTATTTCTCCGACCTTGGAAGCGTTTTCGCGCCGAACTTCCTGAGTTCCGTGTGGCCGTAATAAAGCATCAGCACGAGCCATGCGGTGTTAGCCGCCACGATTGAGATGCCGCCGAAGAAGCTCAGCCATTGATTGAGCGAAGGATAGTAATACAAATTCCAATAGCCCCACGCGGAGAAGAAAAAGGTCGACGCGGCGGTTACGCCGCGGTAGCCCTTGTCGCGGTAGGTCTGTAGCACGTTCAGCCACAGAACGATGCTGCCGCCGAGCTCGAACAGTCCGTTGATCAAATCTGGAAGATTCATGCGGCCTTCCTAGTCAGATGTCGCGCGCGCCGGGGTCGTTTGACGCAGCTTCACCCGCTTATATCTCTCATCCGCGGCTTCGACGCAACGCGCGCAGATTCAAAAGAAATTAATTACCGAGAAAGAATTTATGGTGAAGACTGTCTGCGGAGAGTGCGACTTACAAAAATACTCAGCACGCGGAACTGATAAAGGGGTGTCCCATTCCCCCGGCGAGCGTTCCGCAAAAGCCCGCAGGGATGCTGATTTCTACTGAACTATTTGCTTACCCGATTTGAGGTTGATGATTTCAAAGCTGCCGTCGGAAAATATTTCAGTAAGGGTTCCCGTGAAGCTCGTGACCACGTCTGCGTTACTTTTGAATGTGCCGATGAAGACGCCGAAAGCGCCGGGATCATCCTGAACAAACGAAAACGCACCCGTCGAAGTACTCGTATCGAAATAATCCTGAATCTGCAGTGTGGCTACGACATCTTTGAATTGCGCATCCCTCGCTATAACCATGGTTGTCGTCACGTCCATGCTGGCGTTAGAGAACGAGGTGAAGACAGTTCCCTTGACTTTACCAAAGCCCGAACCGAAGGGACCACCGAACTGAGTACCCGAAAAGCTTGTGCCAAATGGTGGCGGCGTCTGAGTCTGCGCCGAGGCTGCGGCAGGTACGGAAAAAAGAAGCAGGATTCCAAACAGGATCGTTTTGTATGCCATCTTCTTTGTCCTCCTGCGGATTGCGCAATGCCGATCTTCTATAGCGCGGGACTCGTAACGCGTGTTGCATTTCCCCCAGGCGAGCGCCACGCGGAAAGGCCCACTGGGGCGATGCTGGTTTCCTACTGAGCTATTATTTTACCCGATTTGATGGTTACGGTTTGGAAGCAGCCATCCGAAAATATCGCACCAAAGTTTCCCGTGAACCCCGTTACCTGGTCTCCGTTGTCTTTGAACGTACCTGTGAAAATACCAAAGTTGCCGGCGTCAATATCACTGAAGGAAAACGCACCGGCCGTTGTGCTTGTTTCAAAACTTTCGTTAATTAGCATTACGGATATGACATCTTTCAGTTGTGGATCTTTGGTGATGAGCATACCGCCGGCGCTAAATGTAATAAACACGGTCCCCTTAATCTTAGTTACAGCGCTATGACAGAACTCAGTACCCGAAAAAGTTGCCTGGAATATCACTTGCGCCGCCGCCGCCGACGGTATTGCGAGAAAAATCAGGATTCCAAGTAGAATGGCTTTGTAGGACATGCGATTCGTCTCCTTCGTGCCTTGGGAAAGCGCGCCGAGGGATACTACTGATTTCTAATGAACTATTGAACTATTTGTTTACCCGATTTGATGGTTAGGTTTTCGAAGCAGCCGTTGGCAAATATTGCATTAAAGGTTCCCGTGAACGACGTTAAGATGCCTGTGTTAACATCATTCTTGAATGTTCCCGCGAACGTACTGATATTACCGTTGCCATCGTTTCGAGTGTACATAAACGCACCCGTCCCGGGGGGGCTCGTCGCAAAAATTTCTTCTTGTAGCAGACTGGCTATGACAGTCTGCTGAGCGTCCTCAATAGCCATTACGTTGTTAATTTCAAAAGCCACATCGCCGAAAAGAAATCCGATGAGCAAGGATTGCTTGACCTTAGTTGCAGCATTGTTACAGAAGTTCGTGCCCGTAGCGCTTGCCTGATAAAACAGCTCCAGGGGCACCGCCGACGACACCGCCGGCGCGGCGAGAAGCAGAAGTATTCCGAATAGAATGGCCTTGTAGGACATGGATAGTCCTCCTTTGAGGCTGGAAAATGGAAGGGCGACAGCTTTGCGCTACCATGGTGGGGAAACGCGTGTCAAGGCATTTCGGAAAGCCCTAGGTAACAAAAATCTTTCCCTTTTGGTACCCAACTTTTGTTTAGCCGCGTTATTTAAAATAAAAGTGTAAAAATCCCGGCGGCTGCTGCGCGGGCGGTGCGTGGATCGACGGAGTCTTTGTCGGAAATGTCTAGGGAGTCTTTGTCAGAGCGAGAAACTGAAGCCGCCGCTCTCAGCGCTGCTTTCGTTCCTGAGGCTCGCTGCTGAGCCGCCGGCTGAGCGGCGCTTCGGGCAGGGAATCAAACCGTGCGTCCGGCGCTGAGGCGACGCCCGGTGTCGTAGCGGATAGCAAGGCGCTCAAATCCAGGTCGCCGATCTCCGTTATCGACCGGCCGATTTGTCGTTTGAGAATCGCCCCGATGCGCCGGTAGCTCGCGGCGTCGTCGAAGCGCAGGCAGCCTATATAAGGAGTGTCGCGGTACGCCATCAGCAACACGATGCGATTATCCACTTTGAAGACTTGGATGTCGTGCAGCAAGCCGACTTCGCCGCGCGGCCGTTCGTCGACTCCGGTTCCCGACCACATCCAGGCGGGCGGCCAATTGCGCCGTCCTCTGTAAAGCATCACGGGATGGTTCCTGAGCTGCATCGTATGGTTCGTCCGATGAAACTGCTCTAGTGAAAAGGTAAAACATAATGCATTCTCCGAGCCAATGGTTTGTTACCGTGTTCAGATAAATAACTCGGCGATTTCAGTAAGTTTTTGGAGGTCGGGCGACGGGCCTGCGAACGATGCAAAGCTGCAGACTGTAGAAATACCCCTACAGTTTCCGGAGAAAGCCTTCACATCGGGGGACAATCTCGTTTGTAGATTCCGGCTAAAGACATGCCGGATGAAAGACCCCTTGTGCCTTCGTTTGACGCTTCTTCCCCCGCCTTATATCTCTCATCCGTGGCTTCTCCTCCCCGCGGCGTCGGTCTCAAGCGCGCGTACGTCCCGCCCTGTCCGCATTATCCCGGCGGCTGCCGTGCCGGCTGCGCGTGGATCGACGTGCCGTATCCCGAGCAGCTTAGACGAAAGCAGAAAATCGTCGCGGACGCGTTGAGCACGTATGCGTCGCTGAGAAATATCGAAGTGCCGCCCGTCGTCGCGTCGCCCAAGCGGCTCGGTTATCGCGCGCGCGTGAAGCTCGTCGCGCGCCGGGCGAGAGGAGAGGTGCTCGCGGGGCTTTACCGGCCGGAGAGCCACGAGGTCGTCGACATTTCTCGCTGTCCGGTGCATCCGGAGCCCGTGGACCGCGTCGTGCAGTATCTCAAACGTGAGGTCGAGCGGCTCGGCATCGCTCCCTACGACGAGCGGAGCGACGGCGGCGATCTGCGCTACATCGACATCCGCTACAGTTTCTTCTCGCGCGAGATCGTGCTGACGCTGGTGACGCGCCACGCGAATTTTCCGCGCGGGCAGGAGTTGGCGCGCGCGCTCACGCGCCGTTTCGGCTTCATCGCCGGCGTCGCGCAGAACATCAACGAGGATCCGGGGAACGTCATCTGGGGGCCGCGCACGCGTATGCTCGCCGGGCGCGACACGGTGATCGAGCGCATCGGCGATTGGAAATTGCGATTTCCCGTCGGCGTCTTCTCGCAAGCGAATCCGTTGACGGCGCGAAAACTGTACGAGAAGACCCGCGATCTCGCCGCGCTCAGCGGAAACGAAATCGTTCTCGACGTATATTGCGGCGTCGGGCCCATCGCGCTCTACCTCGCGCCGGCGGCGGAGCTCGTTTGGGGCGTCGACGACAGCGCGCTCGCGATCGCAACCGCGAAGCAGAACGCGCGCATGAACGGCGTCGCGAACTGCCGCTTTTTCGCCGCCGACGCGGCGGAAAAGATCGCCGAAGCCAAGAACGCGCTGCCGCGCGTGGACTTGGCTGTCGTCAATCCGCCGCGCAAAGGGCTTCAGCCCGACGCGGCGGCGGCGCTGCTCGATCTCGGTCCGCCGCGCATCGTATATGTCTCGTGCAATCCCGAGACGCTCGCGCGCGATCTGGATCAATTCGCCCAGAAGGGCTGGCGCGTGTCCGCGCTCCAGCCCTTCGACATGTTCCCGCAGACCGATCAGGTCGAGACCGTCGCGTTGTTCCTCAGGTAAACCCCCGCATTGATCCGGCCGGCTTCGCTGCTACCTTTTTGCGTGAGGCAATAAAACCGGAAGGAGGCGATCATGAGAAAATATCTTGTTGGCGTCCTATCCCTTTTTGTTGTCCTTGCCGTGCTGGGGTGGCTGGCGAGGAGCAGCAAGGCGGCGGACAGGGCGCCGGACGTGCAGGTGCAGGTGAACCCGAGCCAGAGCGGGAGCCCCGGTCCGCAGGGCGCGCCGGGTACGCCGGGACGTGAAGGAGCGCCGGGGGCGCGTGGCGCGCCGGGCCGCGAAGGCGCTCCGGGAGCGACGGGCAGAGAGGGTGCGCCGGGCGCGCAGGGCCCGCGGGGCGCGCCGGGAGCGCCTGGCCCGCAGGGAGCGCCAGGGGCGCCGGGTCCGTCGGCGTCGTCGGGCGGCGGCGGTGGCGGCGGGACGTTTCTGGGTATGGACTCCACGGTCGCGATGATCATCGGCGCGATCTTCGTGCTGATCGTGCTCGTGTCGATCGTGGCGGTGTCGCGCAGCGGCGGCGGCCACGCGCATTAATTGAAAGAAACCTGCCGCCGGGCGGGTGAGAAACGCGCGCCTCGCGCGCGCGAGACCGGGGGCCGGAGTCGGGGTGGAGGCGGTTACGCCGCATCCTCCGATTCCGACCCGCCGGTCGCCAAATCCATCCACAATTAAGCGGACGTTTCGCTCGCGTATGTTACGCGCGCCGGCCGGTGATGAAGAGGTCGGCGGCGAAGCCCGCGAACGTAACCGCCCAGGCGGCGAGCGCGACGTAGACGAAGCCGCGCGCGATCGTCATCAGAAACGGGAGCCCGGTTGCATTCGCGAGCTGGTAAGTCGCGACGGTATACATCCCGAGCGGAAAGACGACACCCCAGTAGAGGGGATCGTACGCGAGCCGGACGCCTTTGAAGACATGCCGCCACAGGCCCAGGACCACGAGCATCGGGATCCACCAGGTTCCGGTCGCCCAGAAAAACAGCGTGAAGCCTTCGATGAATGAAACGAGGCGGCTGAGCAGCGCCGAGCGCTGGGCGTCGATCAGCAGCGTCGCGCCGGCGAGCGTCGAGATCGCCACCGCGCCCATGTTGATCCAGTAGGGCGGACTCAAGTCCTCCGGCGACATTTTGAAGAACGCGTAGCGGTAGAAGATGAGCGAGATCATCCAGATGTAGAGCATCCCGCCCCAGAGCCACATCGTGAGCGCGAAGAAGACGACCGCCTCGGAGGCCGCGAAGCGCGGCGCGAGGCGCGCGCCGAGAACCGACACCGCCTGCGTCGCGACGACCGCGAGCAGCCAGCCGCCGTGCATGCCTTCGGCGAGCGTCGGCTTCTGTTCCTTGATCGTGATGCCGGTGAAGATCGTGTAGGTGAGCGCGAGCCAGAGCGCGATCGCGCATAGCCAGAGGAAATCGGCGGCGCCGGCGGCGTCGTAGATGACGAGCCACTGGCTGCCGAGAATGCAGCACGCCGCGACAGCGGTGAAAAAACCCGGACCGCGGACGTGGTCGGTCAGGTCGGCGAGGAACCGGTCGCCGTGGCGGACGATGCGGTGGAGCGTGAGCAGCCAGAGAGCGGCGAACAGTAATAGATTCAGCCAGCAGAGCGGCTTGGCCACGAGCGGCATCGCAAGAAGATCCGCCGCGATAGAGACGATGCCCGTCGCCATGACCATGGCGAAGTAGGCGGGGTGGAGATTCTCCGTCGCGAGCTTCACTTAGAGCAATCTCCCGCCGGCAGGTGGGGAAACGCGCTCATCTCGTGCGCGAAGGCAACCGGCGCGCCGGGGCAAACGTACGACGGCGCGAGCTGATCGACGCGCGTCACGCCGAGAAGGCCCATCGCGACCGTGATTTCGTTTTCGAGGATCTCGAGCACGCGGAGCAGGCCGTCTTTGCCGCCGGCGCCGAGCCCCCAGCCCTGCAGCTTGCCGATCGCGACGGCGTTCGCGCCGAGCGCGAGCGCCTTGACCACGTCGGTGCCGCGGAGGATGCCGCCGTCGAGGACGATCTCCGCGCGTTTGCCGACGGCGGCGGCGATCTCCGGCAGCATCTCGATCGTGCCGCGGCCGTGGTCGAGCTGGCGCCCGCCGTGATTCGACACGTAGACGGCGCTCACCCCGTGCGCGACCGCGAGCTCGGCGTCCTCCGCCGTCGCGACGCCCTTCAAGACGAACGGCAGCCGGGCGATCTCCTTGATCGCGTCCATCGTCTCCCAGGTGAGTGTCGCGCGGTGCTCGTAGCCGGTCTGACGCCGGCTCGGCGGCAGGAAGCGGTCCATCATCTGGCGCTCGCGCCGTCCGTAAATCGCCGTGTCGACGGTGAGGCAGAGCGCCTTGTAGCCGGCGCGCTTGACGCGCGCGAGGAGCGCCTCCACCCATTGCATGTCGCCCTGCACGTAGAGCTGGAAGATTTTCGGCGCGCTCGTCGCCGCCGCGATTTCTTCCAGCGCCGGCTGCGTCACCGAGCTAACGAAATTCACCGTGCCGAATTCGGCTGCGGCTTTCGCCACCGCGACGGCGCCTTCGGGCGTGAGAATCTGCAGCGATCCGATCGGCGCGAGCAGGACGGGTATTCTGAGCTTGTGGCCGAGGAACGTCGTCGAGGTGTCGAGATTCGAGACGTCGACGAGGACGCGCGGGCGCAGCGCGAGCGAGTCCAAGCCGAGGCGGTTCCGCCGCATCGTCGTCTCGGACTCCGCGCCGCCGGTCAGATAAATCCACGCGTGCGGATCGAGCCTCTCGCGCGCCGCGACGATGATCTCCTGATTGGTGACGAAATCGTTCGCCATGGTATCCTCCTGAGCGAATCTCCGGCTGCGAAACTAGTCGACGCAGGAACCGCTGTCAATTGAAGAGAATGGCGGCCCCGCTTATTGACTCCGGCGAGGGGTCTGGCTAATGATCATTGCGTGAAATTCTTATATCTCGTTTTGCTGCTGCTTCTGCCGTCAAGCTCATTTGCGGCGGATAATCTCAGGCTCGCCCATGTCGCGATCAATCCCGGACAGGGGCTTTTCTGGATTATGCGCGACGCGGGTTTGCTCGCCAAATTCGGCCTCCGGGGCGAGATCGTGCTGATTCCCGGGAGCCCGCGCACCGTGCAGGCGCTGATCGCCGGCGATCTCGATTACATTGTCGCTGGGGCGCCGGCTATTTTGCGCGCGCGCATGCAGGGCGCCGACGTCGTCATCCTCGCTTCGCCGTCTTCCTATTCGTCGCAGCGCATCCTGGTCAAGAACGATTCGCCGATCGCGAAGCTGCAGGACATAAAGGGAAAAATCGTCGGCGTCACGCAGTTCGGCTCGGCAGGCGACTCGTTTTTGCGGACCGCGCTCAAGAAGAACGGGATGAAGGAATCCGACGTGACCGTGCTGCAGATGGGCGGAACGCCGGGCGTGACCCAGGCGCTCGAAGCCGGCAGGATCGAGGTCGGCGTGCTCGGCGAATCCTCGATGCTCCTCGTCCTACAGGGAAAAGCGCGCCAGCTGAAGGGCGCCAGCGCGCGCGAGCTCGGTATCCCGGGACTCGATGCGCCGCTCACGACGACCGAGCGCCGGCTCAAGCGCGATCGGGAATCGGCGCTCCGCTTCGTGTCTGCCTACGTCGAGGCGATCAAATATTTCAAGACGAACAGGGCGGGGACGGTGCGTATTCTGCAGCGCTTCATGCGCGGCATCAGCGACGCCCAGCTAGGCGCGTGGGTGGACGACGTCAAAGAGACGCTTGAGCCGCTGCCTTATCCCAACGAGGCGGCGCTCGCCTTCGAGCTTGAGCAGGTGAACGCGCCCAAGACACAGAGTCCGTCGTATTTTGTCGATACGTCGCTGCTCGACGAGGTTAAAAAGAGCGGCTTTGCTGATCGCTTGTATAAATGAGAGGAGGTTCTATGGCGAAGATCAGGCACGTCGCGATCAAGTGCGAGAACCAGGAGAAGACCGCCGACTTCTATAAGCAGACCTTCGGCATGACCGAAGCCTGGCGCGGTCCTTTGCGTGAAGACGGCAACCGTGCGATCTATCTCACCGACGGCTACATCAATCTCGCGATCCTGCCGGCGCGCGGCGGCCGCGAAGGCATCGACCATTTCGGTTTTCAGGTCGACGAGATGGAACATACGCTCGCGACCGCGCAAAGCGCGGGCGCCTCGGGCGACGCGGAGAAAAAACCGCGCGACGGCCGCTTCGCCGAGATGGGCGTGCACGATCCCGCGGGAACTTTGGTCGACGTGTCGGTAAAAGGCTGGAAGGCCTAGCGCGCGTTTAAGCGTGCAAGGTCACGGCGCGCGCGGAGAGCGGGCGCACCTTCTTCTTTTCTTTGTAGATGTGGACGCAAACTTCGTCGATCGCGCCCTCGGTTTCGTCCGGTGCCTGATATTGAATCGTGAGGCACTGGACTTTTTCGGATTGATACTGCCACTCGACGCGAATCAATTTCTGCCCCAGAAGGTCGACGTAATTGCCGGCGGTGCGCAGGATATGCGCGAGGCTCAATAAATTTCGCCGCGACCCTCCCGTCCGCCGCTGGCGCCGACCCTCGGCTTCCAATTGCTCGACTTCCTCCATGGTGTACTCCCGGTCGATGCTGACCGAGAGCGATGTGCCCTTGTGCCAGCCGTGGACGCGGTAGCGGTCGCCTTCGCATTGGAGCTCGAAAGCTTTCAAGTCGAGCGAGGCGAGGTTCTGCCCGATGACGCGCAAAATGTGGCTGTAGCAGAAATCGGGCTGGGCTCGCCGGGCGAAGTTGAGAACGGCCATGCCCGATTCGAGCAGCAATGACCATGCCAAGGTATTTTGATGACAAACTCGTGGATTTCAGAAGCTTTACGCGCAAATCGCGCTAACGGCTCGAGGGCAAAATTCGTCTTTCCAGACAAAAAATGTCAGCTTCGACAGGGTGGCCTGAGGGGTTTTCGGACAAAAAAGAGGGGGGCAAACCGACCGGTTGCCCCCCTCTTTTTTGACGGATTTATTATTCCGTAATTACCAGCGGTCGCGTCCGCCGCCGCGGTTCCCGCCGCGTCCGCCGCCACCGCCGCCGCCGCGGTTTTCCATCGGCTTGGCCTCGTTGACGACGAGGGTGCGGCCGTCGAGCTGGCTGCCGTTCAAAGCGGCGATCGCTTTTTGCGCCTCGTCGCTCGAGCTCATCTCGACGAAGCCGAAGCCCCGCGACTGGCCGGTGAATTTATCCGAGATCACCTTCGCCGACTGCACGCTCCCGTGCGCCGCGAAGACTTCCTCGAGGCGGCCTTCCGTAACCGAATACGGCAAACCGCCGACGTATAATTTATTACCCATGTTCCCCTCCTATAGAGAAACTGTTTGCTGTCTTTGACCCTGAGAAACTGATACTAAATGGAGCAGAACATGAAGAACTAAAATAACTAGAACCACGCTCTGGTCGGTTTTTCCTTTAGGTATGTTCGCAAGGAGAGACTGACTAAGACCTCAACTATTCGATTCCTATTCAGGAGGCCTCATACTGAAGCGGAAGCTCATACTACGATGTTTTAGCCTCGTTGTCAAATCGAATCTCGGTTGACTTGCGCGCCTCCGGCTAATACTCTTTTCAAGTCCGCGTTTCGCTCGCTCGACTCTAGCCTGCGAAAAAGACTCACAATGACTCCATCTTCGGCTAACCGCCGCGGCGACATCCGCAACGTCGCCATCATCGCCCACGTCGATCATGGCAAGACGACGTTGGTCGATGCCCTCCTGCGCCAAAGCGGCATCTTCCGCGCCAACGAGCAGGTGGTCGAGCGCGTCATGGATTCGCTCGACTTGGAGCGCGAGCGCGGCATCACGATCCTGGCGAAGAACACTTCCATTCATTATCGCGGCGTAAAGATCAACATCGTCGACACGCCGGGCCATGCGGATTTCGGCGGCGAAGTCGAGCGCACGCTCGCGATGGTCGACGGCGTCATGCTGCTCGTCGACGCTTCCGAAGGCCCGCTGCCGCAGACGCGCTTCGTGCTCAAGAAGGCGCTCGAGGCCGGGCTGCCGCCGATCGTCTGCATCAACAAAATCGACCGCGCCGACGCGCGCCCCGTGGAGGTGCTCGACGAAATCTACAACCTGTTCATCGATCTCGACGCGACCGAAGAGCAGCTCGATTTCCCGATCGTCTACAGCAACGCGCGTGCGGGCATGGCGACGCGCGATCTGAAGCAACCGGCGGAGAATTTGAAAGCGCTTTTCAACCTTATCGTCGAAGCGCTGCCCGGGCCTGTCGCCGACGCCGCCTCACCGGTGCAGTTCCAGGCGAACAATCTCGATTACGATGACTACGTCGGCCGTCTCGCGATCGGCAGGCTGAAGAGCGGGAGGCTCGCCGTCGGGCAATACATGCTTTGCCGCGCGGACGGCGAGCAGAAGCCGGTCAAGATCACGCAGGTCTCTTCCTGGGACGGCTTGAAACGCGCCTCCGTGGACTTCGCCGAAGCGGGCGACATCGTAGCGATCGCGGGCGTCGAGGAAATCCAGATCGGCGACACCATCGCCGACCGCGAGCATCCCGCGGCGCTGCCGCCGCTCCGCGTCGACGAGCCGACGATCGCGATGATTTTCAGCGCCAACAACTCGCCGTGGGCCGGGAGGGAAGGGGATTTCGTCACCTCGCGCAAGCTCCGCGAGCGGCTCGTCTACGAGCAGCGGAAGAACGTGAGCCTCCGGCTCGAAGAGACCGACTCGCCGGATTCCTTCCGCGTGACGGGCCGCGGCGAGTTCCAGCTCGCGATCGTCATCGAGACGATGCGCCGCGAAGGCTACGAGCTGATGGTCTCCAAGCCGACGGTCGTCACGCGGGAGATCTCCGGCGCCGTCCATGAGCCGATCGAGCAGCTGGTGGTCGATGTGCCCGAGGAGCACATCGGCATCGTCTCGCAGCTTCTCGCGACGCGCAAAGGCAAGATGACGAAGATGGTGCACGGCGGTTCGGGCCGCGTACGCCTGGAGTTCGCCGTGCCGTCGCGCGGGCTCATCGGCTTTCGCTCGCGCTTCCTGACGGATACGCGCGGCACCGGCATCGCCAACGCGCTGTTCAACGGCTGGGCGCCGTGGCACGGCGCGATTCATTCGCGCGCCAATGGCGCGATGGTCGCCGACCGCGAGGGCATGGCGACGCCGTACGCGGTGTTTCATCTACAGGAGCGCGGCACGCTGTTTATCGCGCCGGGGATCAACGTTTACGAGGGGATGGTCGTCGGCGAGTATTCGCGCGACAACGACCTCAACGTCAACATCTGCCGCGAGAAAAAGTTGACCAACATCCGGGCCGCGGGCCGCGACGAGAACATCCTAATCACGCCGCACCGCGAGATGGGGCTCGAGGACGCGATCGAGTGGATCGCCGATGACGAGCTGGTCGAGGTCACGCCGCAGTCGATCCGACTGCGCAAGAAGGTCCTGAAACAGACCGCCCGCCCTCGCAGCCGGCACAAAGAAGAAACCGAATAGCCTGCTTTAAATTTAGGCACGCGAGATTGAACCTTGAGCGCGGCGTGGCTATGAACGCCATATAAGCGCCTTTTTACGGCAAAACTTGTCGGCATGGCGCTTGCTGTGATAGGCATTGGAGGCTCCCGCGCCGTTCCATGAAGTTCCACGGCTATACCTGCGACGGGTTCTACGACGAGATGTTCCTGCCCGACGGCCAAGCCCGTCCGGGCGCGACGCTGCTCAAACAAAAGATCGAGTCGCTAGTCGACGGCGAGCTGTTGGAGAGGCAGCAGGCCGCCGAGCGGGCGCTGCTTCAGGGCGGCATCACGTTCAACGTTTACGGCGACGGCGCGGCGACCGAGCGTATTTTTCCCTTCGACGTGATCCCGCGCATCATCGAAGCGGCCGAATGGGACCGCCTCGAAAAAGGCCTCAAGCAGCGCGTCTATGCGCTCAATCTTTTTCTCGACGATATCTACCACAAGCAACAAATCCTGAAGGACAAGATTATCCCGGAGGAGATCGTCCGCTCTGCGCGCTCATTTCGCGAGCAGTGCGTCGGGCTGGATCCGTCGCGCGGCATCTGGTGCCACATCACGGGAACGGACTTGGTGCGCGACCGCGACGGGCAGATATACGTGCTGGAGGACAACCTGCGTTGCCCGTCCGGGGTTTCCTACGTTCTGGAGAATCGCCGCGTGATGAAACGGACTTTCCCCCAGGTGTTCGAAGCGTCGCGCGTCCGGCCCGTGGACGAATATCCGAGCCGCCTGCTCGATATGCTGCAATCGCTCGCCGACCCGGCGCTCGACTCTCCAAGCGTCGCAGTACTCACGCCCGGCATCTACAACTCCGCCTATTTCGAGCACAGCTTTCTCGCGCAGCAGATGGGCGTCGATCTCGTCGAAGGGCGCGACCTGATCGTCGCCGACGGCCGCGTTCTCATGCGGACGACGAAAGGCTTCGAGCGCGTCGACGTGCTCTATCGCAGAATCGACGACGATTTTCTCGACCCACAGGTCTTTCGGTCCGATTCGCTGCTCGGCGTCCCGGGCCTCATGGAAGTGTATAAGAACGGGCGCGTGGCGCTCGCGAACGCGCCGGGAACCGGCATCGCCGACGACAAGTGCATCTATGCGTACGTGCCGAAGATGATCCGTTACTATTTCGGCGACGACCCGATCATTCCCAACGTGCCGACTTACATTTGCGCGGAGGAAGGCGACCTCGGCTATGTCATCACGCATCTCGAGCAGCTCGTCGTGAAAGCTGTCAATGAATCCGGCGGCTACGGCATGCTGGTCGGGCCCCACTCGACGTCGGCGGAGCGCGCCGATTTCAAGGAGCGTATTCGCCGGCACCCGCGGAACTACATCGCACAGCCGACGCTCGGCCTCTCGCGCGTGCCGGTGATCGTCGACGGCAGCTTCAGCGGCCGGCA
>DATFWH010000390.1:0-5873 GCA_035259465.1 Binatia bacterium | reverse complement strand
GACGATGCGCATCGTCGTCGTCTTGCCCGCGCCGTTCGGCCCGAGCAGGCCCAAAATCTCGCCGTGCCTGGCGGTGAAGCTGACGTCGTGGATCGCGCGAAAATCGCCGTAGTACTTCGTGAGCCCGCGCACCTCTACCATAAGATCACTTGATGTAAAGGGTTGCCGCCTCTTTGTCAAGTTTTTGGAGTCGCGCTCAAGTTTGCGTCGCGCGCGCCCCGCGCGCTATCATCGATCCGATGACTAAGCGATGGCTCGCGGCGCTTCTCTTGGCGCTTCTCGCCGCCTGCATGCCGGGCGAGATCCCGAAGGAGTCGCTGCAGTTCGCCGAGGAGAGCCCGGCGCGCAGAAAGCTCGAGAGCCGGAGCTTCGACACGGTCGACGAGGCGAAGCTCCTCGGCGCGAGCGCGGCGGTGCTGAAAGAGCTGGGCTTTACGGTGGACGTGCGCAGCGACGATCTCGGCCTGATCGCCGCGTCGAAGAAGGGCACGACCTATAACATCGGCGAGATGGCCGCGGCCGCGGCGACCACGGTGCTCTCCCAGGCGACCGGCATCGGCTCGGGAATGCCGTTCAGCAGGAACCAGGCGCTCCGCGCCTCCGTCGTCGCGCATCCCGCCGCGGCGCCCGGCGCGGTCGTGCTGCGCGTTACGATCCAGCGCGTTTTGTGGGAGCCCGACGGCACGTACTCCAAATCGGAGCTCGTGACCGATCACGCGGCGTACGCCGAGTTTTTCGCCAAGCTCGCCAAAGCCGCCGGCGCCGAAGCGCATGAATTGTAGAATGCGCGCCGCCGCTTGCTGCGCGCTCGTCGCGCTCGCCGGCTGCGCGTCCGACCTGCGTGATTTCTCACAGCCGCCGGAGAGCCCGGCGAAGCTCGCCGAGAGGCGGAGCCGTATCTTTATGACGGCCGATAAACGCGGCGCGCTGCGCGCGGCGATCGCCGCGCTGCAGGAGCTCGACTTCGTCGTTGACCGCGCCGACTTCGCCGCCGGCTCGGTGAGCGGCGCGAAGGCGGATCAATACCTGATGCGCGTGACGGTCACGGTCGCGCCGTCCGGCGCCGACCGGATGCTCGTCCGCGCCCTCGCCCGGTACGACGTGACGCCGGTCCTGGAGTCGGGGCCGTACGAGAAGTTCTTCGCCGTCCTCGGGCGCATTCTCGCGCTCGATCCGCTTCCCGCGGGATGAAGCGAAATCGCGCGAAGTGCGCAGAATCCCACGTGCTTTTCACAGCAGGACGGCCATCTTTAACTTGACATTCGGGGCGCAATCACTATAGACATAAAGTAGGCCCGTGAAGCTTCTGATTTCCCAAATCATAGAGACTCCGAAAGAGCTCGATTTTGCCGAAACTCCGGAGGAGTTGAACCGGCTTTATGGCGGCGAAAGCAAGGATTTTCGCTTTCCCGACCCGCTGCGCGTGCACCTTCTTCATTACCGTTCCGGCGCGGATCTTTTCTTTCACGGCCGCGTCGAGACGCGGGTCGAAGGGCATTGCAGCCGCTGCTTGAAAAACTATTCGTTTCCGCTCGAGAAGGAATTCGATTTCGTTCTCGCGCCCGGTTCGACGTCGGCCAAGAACAAGGAGCTCAACGCCGGCGAATTGGGGCTGAGCTTTTACCGCGGCGAGGAGATCAACCTCGAGCCGCTGATTCGCGAGCAGGCGCTGCTGGCGCTGCCGACGCGGCCCCTGTGCGACGAGAATTGCCGCGGCCTCTGCCCGCACTGCGGCGCCGACTTGAACGAATCCGCATGCCGCTGCGACGATTCGCATGACGATCCGCGGATGGCGGTTTTCCGCGATATGAAGTTGCATCAATAACTTTCCATTCATGACTCCTTCCGCCCGCGCGGAGAGAAAAGAAGGGATAAAAGCAAAATGCCGGTTCCGAAGCGAAGGACCTCCAAGACCAAGAAGAACAAGCGCCGCGCGCACGACGCGCTGACGCCGCCGCAGTTCATGAGCTGTCCCAAATGCGGCGAAGCCGTCTTTCCGCATCGCGCCTGCGCCGCGTGCGGCTACTATCGCGGCAGGCAGGCGCTTCCCGTCGAAGAGAGCTGATTCGCCGCGTATGGTGAAAATCGCCGTTGACGCCATGGGCGGAGACCACGCCCCGGACGCCGTCGTCGCCGGGGCGCTGTCCGCCGCCCGTGAGCTCGGCGTCGAGATCGTGCTGGTCGGACGCAAAGAAGCGATCGGGCCCAAGCTCGATCACCGCTCGCCGGTGCCCGCCGTGCGCGTCGTTCACGCCGCCGAAGCGGTCGCGATGGACGAATCGCCGAGCGCCGCGATCCGCAAGCGCGATTCCTCTCTCGCCGTCGCGTACGACTTGATGAATCGCGGCGAAGTGCAGGCGGTTGTCAGCGCCGGCAACTCCGGCGCGATGATGGCGGTCGGCATGTTCGTCGTCGGCAAGCTGCCCCAGGTGGACCGGCCGGCGATCTCGGTCGTGATTCCCACGCCCGGCAAGGGGACCGTCATCATCGACGCCGGCGCCAACGTCGACTGCAAGCCGCGCCAGCTCGTCCAGTTCGCGATGATGGGCGCGATCTACTCCGAGCAGATCCTCGGCGTCGAGAAGCCGCGTGTCGGCGTGCTGAGCAACGGCGAGGAGGAATCCAAAGGCAACGACCTGACGCGCGCGGCGAGCGAAGAACTCTCGCAGACCCCGCTCAATTACATCGGCTACGTCGAGGGACGCGACATCTTCAACGATAGCGTCGACGTCGTCGTCTGCGACGGCTTTACCGGCAACGTGGCGCTGAAGACGATGGAAGGGCTCGCAGCGTGCATCGGCCGCATCCTGAAAGGCGCGTTTCAGGAGACCGCGTTCAGCCGCGTCGGCTATCTTCTCAGCCGCGGGCCGCTGATGCGCGCCTATCGCCGCCTGGACTACCGCGAGTACGGCGGCGCGCCGCTGCTCGGCCTCAGCGGCGTGGCGATCGTCGCGCACGGCGGCTCCGGGCCGAAAGAGATCAAGAACGCGATCCGCGTCGCGAAGGAAGCGGTCGCGCACGACGTCAACCGGCGCATCATGGAGTTGCTCGTCCAGAGCCATGCCGCAGACGGCGCGCCCGCGGAGCCGAAGCGCATCTGGCAGCGGGTGAAATCGAAGTTCACCGGTAAGTCCGGCGCCGAAAGCGAGACGAAGGGTGGCGGCAAAGTCTAAGCTCGCCTTCGTTTTTCCCGGACAGGGTTCGCAATATGTCGGCATGGGGAAAGAGTTTTGCGAGCGCTTTCCGGCCGCGCGCGAGACCTTCGCCGAAGCCGAGGAAGCTCTCCACGCGCCGCTGACACGATTGTGCTTTTCCGGCCCTGAAGAGGAACTGAGACTCACCGAAAACACGCAGCCCGCGATTCTTACCGTCTCGATCGCCATTCTTCGCGTCCTGCAAGCTGATTACGGGCTCGAGCCGGTCTGTGCCGCCGGACACAGTCTGGGCGAATACAGCGCGCTCGTTGCGGTCGGCGCGCTTGCGTTTTCCGACTCGGTCAGGGTAGTACGGGAGCGCGGCAGACTCATGCAGCAGGCCGTGCCCGCTGGCCAAGGATCGATGGCGGTCGTCCTCGGGGTCGCCCCTGAAGATGTGGAAAAGGTCTGCCGCGAATCCGCGCAAGGCGAGGTCGTCGCGCCGGCGAACCTCAACGGCGGCGGGCAGATCGTGATCGCCGGCGCAAAACCGGCCGTTGCTCGCGCGATGACGCTCGCGCGCGAGCGCGGCGCAAGGCGCGTGCTGGAGCTTCCGGTGAGCGCGCCGTTCCACTGCGCGCTCATGCGGCCCGCGGCGGACGGCCTCAAATCCGTCTTGGCGAATGTCGATGTGAAGCCGTTTTCGATCGGCGTCATTACCAATGTCGAAGCGGAAATCAACACCGAGGCGAGCCGCATCAAGGAACTACTGGTTAAACAGGCGGTGAGCCCCGTGCGCTGGGAAGAGTCGGTAAAACGCCTTGAACGATCGACTCCCGATCGCGTGCTGGAGATCGGACCCGGCAAGGTTTTGACCGGCCTCATAAAGCGGATAAGCCCGAAGCTCCGGGTCGATAACATCGAGACACCCGACGATCTGAAAAAGATCGTCGACTCCTGATGATTCTAAAAGGCCAGGTCGCATTAGTTACCGGCGCGAGCCGCGGCATCGGCCGGGCGATCGCGCTGGACCTCGGCAGGCTGGGAGCCCATGTCGTCGTCAACTATGCGACCAACACCCCGGCGGCCGAGGAGACGCTCAACGAACTCGCCCAATCCGGTGGCTCCGGAGAGCTCGCGTCCTTCGATGTTTCCGACGAGCGACAGGTCGATTCCGGGGTCAAAAAAATCGTTGACCAGCACCAAAAAATTGATATTGTAGTCAACAACGCCGGGGTGACCTCCGACAATCTTCTCGTGCGTCTCAAACCGGAAGATTGGGACCGCGTTCTCGGCATCAATCTCAAGGGCACGGTCCACTGCACCAAGGCCGTCTGCCGCGGCATGCTTCGGGAACGGTATGGCCGGATCATCAATATTACCTCGGTCGTCGGCCAGACCGGCAACGCGGGTCAATCGGCTTATGCGGCCTCCAAGGCCGGTATCATCGGATTCACGCGCGCGATGGCGCGCGAGTTGGGCTCACGCGGCATCACCGTCAACGCGGTGGCGCCTGGATATATCGACACGGAGATGACGGAGAAGCTTCCGGAGGATTTGAAACAGGAATTTCTGCGGTCTATACCTTTGGGGCGGTTCGGCAGCGGCGCGGATGTCGCCGCCGTCGTGTCGTTTCTCGCAAGCCCCGCCGCCGGCTACATTACGGGGCAGGTGATCGGCGTGAACGGCGGATTGTTGATGGCGTAACGAAAGTCAGAGGAGGTGAGCGAATGGCATCATCGGTAGAGGCCAGGGTTAAAGAAATCGTCTGCGAGCAGCTGGGCGTCAGCGAAGATGAGGTGACGCCTGATGCCTCGTTCATCGAGGATCTGGGCGCCGATTCTTTGGACATCGTCGAACTAGTGATGGCTCTCGAAGAAGAGTACGAGATGGAGATCTCCGACGAAGACGCTGAGAAGATCAAGACTGTTCAGGACGTCATTACCTATATCGAAGCCCATAAGTAGATATTCACGGCCGCGGACGAGCGTTTCGTCGGACGCCCGCCGCAGTCTGCCAAAGGCGATCGCAGGGGCTTTGAATGGCCGCGTGCCATTCTCCTGCGATTTTCTTTTATCGGGAGCCGGCGGCGCGCGGCATTTCCCCGGCCCCGAAGCGAGAGCACTCGGATGATCGTCATCGGCAGCGACCACGGCGGCGTCGCGCTCAAAGATTTCCTGGTCGAAAAGCTCCGGGCGCGCGGTATCGACGTCGAAGACGTGGGCACCAAGGGCGGCGATTCGGTCGATTACCCGGACTTCGGGCGCCGCGTGGCGGAGAAAGTCGCCAGCGGCGCGGCCGAGCGCGGCATCCTGCTCTGCACGAGCGGCATCGGCATGTCGATGGTCGCGAATAAATATCCGGGCGTGCGCGCCGCGCTGGTCCACGAGCCCAAGGGCGCGCAGATGAGCCGCGAGCACAACGACGCGAACGTGCTCGTGCTGGGCGGCGGCGTCGTCGAGCCGCCGATGGCGGAGCAAATCCTTGGCATCTGGCTCGAGACGCCGTTCGCGGGCGGGCGGCATCAACGGCGCGTCGACAAGATCGCCGACGTCGAGCGGGATTTGGGAACGCATCTGCAAAAGAAAAAATAAAGGTTAAAGGAAGCTCCCTCATGTCGTTTTTGCAAAAGACCGATCCGGAAGTATTCGCCGCCATCGAAAAGGAGACCGCCCGGCTCGAAGACAATCTCGAGCTGATCGCGTCCGAAAACGCCGTCAGCGAAGCGGTGCTCGAAGC
>DATFWH010000389.1:0-9428 GCA_035259465.1 Binatia bacterium | reverse complement strand
TTGAGGCCAAACGGGACCGCGTTGATAAAGAGCAGCGCATTCTCCCATTGGCCCGCGCCCTGCGGACCGAGGATCAACGCGAGCACAATGCAAGCGGGCGCCAGCAAGCGCCGGACGAGTGGATCTATCAGCTCGGGGCTGGGCAGTTGGAGCACGTTTTCATAATCGAAAAAAGGCACGCCGCGCGAAGGCCTACGCGCGGCGAATGTCATGTTGAGATACGGAACGAGAAAAAAGAGGCCCCCCGAGAGCAGCGCCAGCAGGAGCTTGACGCCGAGGATGGTCGTGAAAACGCCGGTATAGCCGACCTCCTGAAACCACAGCCAATCGGTGTAAAATGCGATCGTCTGGCCGACCGAGAATAGGAAGATAAATGCGCCGAAAAACAACAATCTGGTCAAACGTCTCATCATGGCCTCCGGTTAACGGCTGGAGCGCGACGATGCTACAGAAGCGTATGGTTGAAAGCAATGTGCCGCGCGAGGCAAATCTCGGGGCTGAAATCAGCGTTGCACAAGGCGCCTGCCGCTGCTAACTACAATGGAATGATGGCAGTTATTTCGTCGATTCTCGCCTTGGTCCTAGTGGCCGGCTGCGCCAGCGAGCTCTCGCGCCGCGATGCCGTTCAGACGACCACTGACAACCAGCAGGAGGAGCCGAAGAAAGACGGGTATCCCAACTTCACGTACCGGCCTGGAAGTTAGCCGCGAAGAAAGCCGACAATAAAAAAGGGCGGCCGTCGGGCCGCCCTTTTTATTTCTATCTGTAGCGAATCGATCTTACGCCGCGCCGACTTTCGGGCGCCATTTGTCGAAGCGGTGCTCGAAGCGGTCGATCACTTCCGTCGCCGCCATGCCGGAAATCGCGAAGATGAGCACGCCGACGAAGACTTTGTCGGTCTGGAAAGTCGCGCCCGCGACGGTGATCATGAAGCCGATGCCCGCGGTAGCGGCGTAGAGCTCGCCGACCATGACGCCGATCAGCGCGCGGCCGACGGCGAGGCGAAGACCGGTCAGTATGAAGGGCACGGTTGAGGGAAGCACCACGTTTTTGAAGATCTGCCACTCGGAGGCGCCGAAGCTGCGCGCGGCGTTCAGCAGGTTGGCCGGGGTCGTCTTGACGCCGTCGCGGGTGTTGATCAACAGCGGGAAGACCGCGCCCAGGAAGATGATGCCCACCTTCGACAGCATGCCGATGCCGAGCCAGATGATGACCAGCGGCAGCAGCGCGACGCGCGGCGTCGCGTTCATGGCGTTGACGAACGGGTCGAAAAGGTAGGCCATCTTTTTGTACCAGCCGACCGCGATGCCGAACGGGATCGCGACGATGACCGAGAGGATGTAGCCCCAGAAGAACTCAACGCCGCTGACGTAGAGATCGTTCCATATCTCGCCCGAGCCGAAAAGCTGGACCGCCGCCTTCCAGATAAAGGACGGCGCGCTCATGAACATCGGGTTGACGAACTGGTAGACGCCGCCGATGAGCTCCCACGTGACCAAAAAAAGCGCGACGGAAAGCGTCCCGAGGATTTTGCGCTCCTGGTTGAGATAAAATTTATAGAACCACGACGCTTCCGCGACTCTTACGTCTAACAGTAGCTCTTCGCCTGCCTCGTCAGCCATACGATGCCTCCTGGGCGCCCGCTGCGGGGCGTTTAGTCTGCTGGTCTCTAGCAAGACGTGAATTAAATGTCAATAAGGAAGTTCCCGCAGTCTTGAAAATCAATATCGGATTTATCTTATGCCTTTGGCCGCATGCATAACGCCCCTCAAAATAGGCCGTTTTACCGGCACTTTGGAGCGTGAATTCAAGCTGCGGAATGACATTATTTCGGGGTCAAAATCGGGCTCTTTTTTGCTTTACTTTTGCTTCCATTTTGAGGTAGAATTATTAAGGTTCATAAATTAACTAACCCCTAGAGATTAAAGAGAAAAATTACAGAGGTCTTAAGCTGAAATATGGCTTCGGACAAAACTACACCTCCATCCGATTACAACGCCGATAATATCAAGGTTCTCGAGGGCCTCGACGCCGTTCGTAAGCGCCCGGGAATGTACATCGGCGACACCGGCGAGCGGGGGCTGCATCATCTCGTCTACGAAGTCGTCGATAATTCCATCGACGAGGCGCTCGCCGGGTTCTGCAACGAGATCGAAGTCAAGATTCACATCGACAACAGCGTGACGGTGATCGACAACGGCCGCGGCATTCCCGTCGATCTCCACCCGACGGAAAAAGTTTCCGCCGCCGAAGTCGTGCTCACGAAGCTTCACGCCGGCGGCAAATTCGACAAAGCGTCGTACAAAGTCTCCGGCGGTCTCCACGGCGTCGGCCTCTCGGTCGTCAACGCGCTTTCCGAGACGCTCGAAGTCGAGATCAAGCGCGACGGCAAGGTTTACCAGCAGCAGTATAAGCGCGGCGTGCCGCAGGCGCCGCTCGCGGAGATCGGCCGCTCCGAGCAGACCGGCACGCGCGTCACGTTCAAGCCCGACCCCGAGATGTTCGAGAGCCTCGAGCTCAGCTTCGATACGCTTTCGCAGCGCCTTCGCGAGCTCGCCTTTCTCAACAAGGGGGTGCGCATCACGATCGAAGACGAGCGCAGCCAGAAAAAGCACGAGCTGGAGTACAAGGGCGGCATCGTCTCTTTCGTCGAGCACCTGAACCGCGCCAAGACGGCGATTCATCCGCAGGTGATTTATCTCCAGGGCGAGAAGGACGGCGTCGACATCGAGATCGCGCTGCAATGGAACGACGGCTACACCGAGAACACCTTCTCGTTCGCCAACAATATCAACACGATCGAAGGCGGGACGCACCTCATCGGCTTCAAATCGGCGCTGACGCGGACGATCAACAACTACGCCATCGAGACTGGCGTGCTTAAAAAGGACGACGAGAACCTCCAGGGCGAGGACGTTCGCGAGGGGTTGACCGCCGTCATCAGCGTCAAGGTCCCCGAGCCGCAGTTCGAAGGCCAGACGAAAACCAAGCTCGGCAACAGCGAGGTCAAAGGCATCGTGGAGACCCTAATCAACGAGAAACTCGCCAGCTATCTCGCCGAGCATCCGACGGACGCGAAAAAGATCGTCATCAAAGGCGTCGAGGCCGCGCATGTGCGCGAGGCGACGCGGAAGGCGAAGGAGCTCGCGCGCCGGAAAGGCGCGCTCGACTCCGGCTCGCTGCCCGGAAAGCTCGCCGATTGCCAGGAGCAGGACCCGGCGCTGAGCGAGATCTTCCTCGTCGAGGGCGACTCCGCCGGCGGCTCGGCGAAGCAGGGGCGCGACCGCCGCACACAGGCGATCCTGCCACTGAAAGGAAAAATTCTGAACGTCGAAAAGGCGCGATTCGACAAGATGCTCTCCTCGCAGGAGATCCGCCTCGTCATCACCGCGCTAGGCGCCGGCGTCAAGGAAGACTACGACGCGGGGAAGCTGCGCTATCATTCGATCATCATCATGACGGACGCCGACGTCGACGGATCGCACATCCGCACCCTGCTGTTGACGTTCTTCTATCGTCAGATGCCCGACCTGGTCGAAAAAGGCCACCTCATGATCGCGCAGCCGCCCCTCTATAAGATCAAGCGCGGCAAGCAGGAGCGCTACCTGAAAGACGAGAACAGCCTGGAAGACTATCTCATCGAGATGGGCACGGAGAATGTCCGGGTCCGCGCCGTCAACGACGGCCAGGGCATGAAGGGCGAGACGCTTCAGGCCTTCATCAAAAAAGTGCTGCGCTGGGAAAAGCTCATGAACCTCGCCTCGCGCAAGAAAAAACGCAGCCGCGCCGTAATGGAAGCGCTGCTCTTGGAAGAGGAGCTGAGCGAGGAGGCGTTGAAAGACCAGGCTGTTCTCGGTCGCATCGCCGAGCGGCTCACGACTTATATCAATTTGAGAGCTCCGGACGAGGCGCCGCTCGCCGTCGCGATGGAGGAAGATCCGGAGCACAACTGCTACAAGCTGATCTGCTCGACTCGCCACAACGGCACGGGACTGAAGACGGTCGTCGACCGCGCGCTGCTCATCAGTCCCGAATATAAGGAGATCAAGCGGCTTTTCGACGAGCTTACCGGCAGCGGCTATCCGCCGTATCAGCTCGAGAACGGCGACCATAATGCCCGCCTCGGCTCGCTCACCGAGCTGCTTGAATACGTCATGGAGACCGGCAAGAAAGGCCAGTACATCCAGCGTTATAAGGGTCTCGGCGAGATGAACCCCGAGCAGTTGTGGGAAACCACGATGAATCCCGAGACGCGCGTTCTACTCCAGGTCCGCATCGAAGACGCGGTCGAGGCGAACGACATCTTCTCGACGCTCATGGGCGACGAAGTCGAGCCGCGCCGTAAGTTCATCGAAGACCACGCACTCACGGTCAAGAACCTCGATGTGTAACAACGTTGAAGGGTTGCAGGGTTGAACGGTTTAAGGGTTAAAAACCTTGGACGCGGCGAATCCTTCTTGTATTTAACCCTTCAACTTTTCAACTCTTCAACTCCTTAAACCGCTTTTCAGCTCTTAAGCCATGGACGCTTCCAGTAAATCCCAAAAAATCCCCGTCTATATCGAAGACGAGATGCGTCAGTCCTACATGGACTACGCGATGAGCGTCATCATCGGGCGCGCGCTGCCCGATGTGCGCGACGGCTTGAAGCCGGTGCATCGCCGCGTGCTCTACGCGATGTACGACATGGGGAACACCTGGAATACCGCCTACAAGAAGTCGGCGCGCGTCGCCGGCGACGTCATCGGCAAATACCACCCGCACGGCGAGATGGCGGTCTACGACACGATCGTGCGCATGGCGCAGGACTTCTCGATGCGCTATCCGCTGGTCGACGGCCAGGGGAACTTCGGCTCGATCGACGGCGACCCGCCCGCGGCGATGCGCTACACCGAGATTCGCATGTCGCGGCTCGCTGACGAGATGCTCGCCGATATAGAGAAAGAAACCGCCGACTTCGCGCCCAACTACGACGATTCGCTGAAAGAGCCCACCGTTATGCCGTCGCGTATACCCAATCTGCTGATCAACGGCGCCGCGGGCATCGCCGTAGGCATGGCGACCAATATTCCGCCGCACAATCTCGGCGAGGTCATCGAAGGGTTGATCGCCCTAGTCGCCCAGCCCGAGATCACCGTCAAAGAACTCATGCAATACATCCCGGGACCGGACTTCCCGACCGGCGGCTTTATCCACGGCAAGGCGGGCATCGTTCAGGCGTACGAAGAGGGCCGCGGGATCGTCCAGATGCGCGGCAAGGTCTTCACCGAGACGGTCAAGCGAACGGGCAAAGAGCAGATCATCGTCAGCGAAATCCCCTTCATGGTCAACAAAGCGCGGCTGATCGAGCAGATCGCCGAGCTGGTGAACGAGAAACGGATCGAGGGCATCGGCGACCTGCGCGACGAGTCCGACCGCGAGGGGATGCGCATCGTGATCGAGCTCAAGCGCGACGCCGTCGCCGAGATCGTCATCAACCAGCTCTACAAGCACACCGCGTTGCAGGAGTCCTTCGGCGTCAACATGCTGGCGATCGTCGAGGGCCGCCCGAGGGTCCTGAGCCTGAAAGAGGCGCTGAAGGCCTTCCTCGATCACCGCAAAGAGGTCGTCACCCGCCGCACCGCCTACGACTTGCGCAAGGCCGAGGAGCGGCTCCACGTTCTCGAAGGATACAAGATCGCGCTCGATCACCTGGACGCCGTCATCGCGCTCATCCGCGCGGCGCGTGACGCGAAAGTCGCCAAAGAAGGATTGATGCAGAATTTCGGTCTGAGCGAGATCCAGTCGCAGGAGATCCTCAACCTCAGGCTGCAGCGCCTGACCGGCCTCGAGCGCGACAAGATTCTCGAAGAGCATAAGGAAACCGTCGAACTGATCGCCAAGCTGCAGACGATCCTCGCCGACGAAAAAGAAATTTACCGCATCATCGTCGAAGAGCTCCAAGAGATCAAAAAGAACTACGGCGACGCGCGCCGCACCGAGATCATCGACCGCACCGAGGAAATCTCGATCGAGGACCTCATTGTCGAAGAAGACATGGTGGTCACGATCTCCCACGAGGGCTACATCAAACGCAACCCCGCCGCGCTCTACCGCGCGCAGCGTCGCGGCGGCAAGGGGAAGATCGGCGCCACCACGCGCGAGGAGGATTTCGTCGAGTACCTCTTCGTCGCCTCGACGCACTCGTACATCTTGTTTTTCACGACGATCGGCAAGGTCTACTGGATCAAGGTTCACGAGCTGCCGCAGGCCGGGCGTGCCGCGCGCGGCCGCCCGATCGTCAACCTGCTCAATCTCGAGCAGGGCGAGCGGGTCTCGGCTTTTCTCCCCGTCAAGGAATTCCAGGAAGGTCATCAGGTCGTCTTCGCGACCAAGCGCGGGCTCATCAAGAAGACCGAGCTCATGGCCTACTCCAACCCGCGCGCCAGCGGCATCCGCGCGATCGCGATCGAGCCGAACGACGAGGTCATCAGCGTGCGGCTCACTGACGGCAATCAGGAAATCATCCTCTCGACGCAGGACGGCCAGTCGATCCGCTTCAAGGAATCGCAGGTGCGGCCCACCGGGCGCGACACCTACGGCGTCGTCGGCATGACACTAGAGGAAAACGACGCCGTGGTGAGCATGGAGATCTCGAGCCCCGGCGCCGATATTCTGACCGCGTCGGAGAAAGGCTACGGCAAGCGGACGCCGATGGACGAATACCGGCTCCAATCCCGCGGCGGTAAAGGCATCATCACGATGAAGACCACCGACAAGACCGGCCGCGTCGTCGGCGTGCAGATGGTCACCGAAGACGACCAGCTCATGCTCGTCACCAACATCGGCAAGATCATCCGGCTCCGCGTCAAAGACATCCGCATCATCGGACGAAACACGCAGGGCGTGCGCCTGATCGACCTCGAAGAAGGCGAGCGGCTGGTGTCGCTCGCCCGCCTGGCGGAGAAAGAAGACGAGGAAGAAGGCGCACCGGAAACGCCGGCGACTCCAGGGCCCGAGCCCGAGGGTTAACGGGTACTGAAACCCGCCCTGCGACCATCGCGGGGCGAACGGTAAGAGATCGAACCATGGGCCGTGCAATCGGAGTGATCGGCGCGGGCGGCTGGGGCACGGCGCTCGCCAAGCTGCTCGCGGAAAAGGCCCACGACGTCACGCTCTGGTGCCACGGCGAGCAGACCTTCCGCGACGTTCAGCAGCGCAAAGAAAATCCCGCTTATCTTCCGGGAATCAAGCTCCCCCCGGCGATCCAAGCAACCCGCTTGCTCGACGACGCGGCCGGGAATAAGGACGCTTTATTTCTCGCGGTTCCGTCGCACTTTTTTCGCGCCGTGATCGGCGCCGCGGCGCCGGCGGTCGACGCTAAATCCATTCTGGTCTGCGCGACGAAAGGCATCGACGAAGGAAAGCTTGCGCCCATGGGCGAGGTGCTGAAAGAGATCTTCGGCGCCGCGCGCGCCGAGTGCCACGCCTTTTTATCGGGTCCGACGTTCGCGCTCGAAGTCGCCCGCGGCCAGCCGGCGGCGGTGACCGTCGCCGCGCTCAGCGAGCGTGTCGGCGGCGAAGTCCAGGAGATGCTCGGCGGGCCGAATTTTCGCGTTTATACGTCGCGCGACGTCGTCGGCGTCGAGATGGGCGGCGTCGTCAAAAACGTCATCGCGATCGCGGCCGGCATCAGCGACGGCCTCGGCCTCGGCCTCAACGCGCGCGCCGCGCTTATCACGCGCGGCCTGGCCGAGATGACGCGCCTTGCGGTCAAGATGGGCGCCGATCCGCTCACGCTCTCCGGTCTTCCCGGCCTCGGCGATCTCGTGCTTACGGCGACCGGGGATTTGAGCCGCAACCGAAGCGTCGGCGTCGAGATCGCGCGCGGCCGCAAGCTCGACGACATCACCAAGGGCATGCGCATGGTCGCCGAAGGCCTCACCAACACGCGCTCGGTCTACTTGCTCGCGCAGAAGCTCGGCGTCGAGATGCCGATCGTCGAGCAGATGCACAGCGTGCTGTACGAGGGAAAGAATCCGACGGAAGCCGTGCGCGATTTGATGCAGCGCTCGCTCAAGGCGGAGCGCACCTGATGCCTGCTTTGGGCTGAGACTGAGAGTCTGCTTTTTTAAATGAACGCTGATTACAAAATTACTCTCGCGACGCCCGAAGACATTCCCGAGATCGTCGCCCTTCAAGACCCCAATGTGATCGACCGCGGAGGCGGGCTGTCGGTGCGTCAGACGCCCGATTGGTTCGATCGGTCCATGCGGGAAATGCCGGTCATCGTCGCCCGGCGAGACGGCAAACTGATCGGCTACGTTCTATCCACCTCGCTGGCGGCGAAAGCGCACGTTCCGGTCGTCCAGGCGATGCTGCGCAGCTTTCCCCCGCCGCCCGATTGTTACCTTTACGGTCCCGTTTGCGTCGATGCGGCCGAGCGCGGCAGAGGATTAGCCGGGGCGATGTTCGACGCATTGCGCGCGCACCTGCCAGGCAAACCGGCGATGACATTTATCCGCGCAGACAATGTCCCCTCCCTCCGCGCGCATAAAAAAATGGGTATGCGCGAGCTCGGCAGCTTTAAGACCGAAGGCGTCTCCCACATCGCATTGACGTATGCCGGCTGAAAGCTCTCGGTCGGATGCGCGGTCGCGTTTTAAATTGACAAATCCACCCCTATATGATTCAACTCAGAATTCGGCTGAGGAGCGGCCGGCCGGAGGACTATGACGCATGAAACGAACGTATCAACCGAGTAATATTCGACGCAAGCGGACGCACGGATTTCTGGCGCGGATGGCGACGCCCGGCGGGCGCAACGTTTTGAAGCGCAGACGGGCCAAAGGGCGCAAGCGGCTGACCGTGAGCGTCCCGCCGAAACGGCCGCGCACGTAGGGAATGGAGCCCGCCTCGGGGGGAGAAGGTTTTCCTAAACGAGCCCGCCTCACCAAGCGCTCTGAGTTTCTGACCCTCACGCGGGAGGGAAAAAAAGTCCACACCTCCCATTTTATCGTTCTCCGCAAAGGCAATAACGTGGGGCAAAACCGGCTCGGCATCACCGTCACCACCCGTATCGGAAACGCCCCCGCGCGGAACCGCATCAAAAGACTCGTGCGCGAATTTTTTCGCAGGCAGAAAGCCCGGATGATTCCGTCGAGCGATATCGTAGTCATCGCCAAGCAGGGAGCCGATCGGCTTTCTTCCGCGGATGTTGCGGGCGAGCTCGGTCGGGTGCTGATCCGTGGCGACGGGCGGGCTTAGAGGCACGCTTTGGGTAAAAAACTTTTTCTTCTTGCGCTAGCCGTCTATCGCGCCGGCGTTTCTCCCCTGCTTCCCGGCTCGTGCCGCTTTTATCCGAGCTGCTCGGTCTATGCGGAAGAGGCGGTCGGGCGTTTCGGCGTTCTTCGCGGATTGCGCCTCGCGCTGCGGCGCCTGTTGCACTG
>DATFWH010000388.1:0-5423 GCA_035259465.1 Binatia bacterium | reverse complement strand
TGCGCGCGGCGCTCGCGCCGGCGGGCTTCGAGCAAATATCGTTTGTATTCGAGCCCGTCGCGGCCGCGCGCCAATACCAAGCGACTCTCAATCGCGAGGAGTTGGTGCTGATCGCCGATTTCGGCGGGGGAACGAGCGACTTTTCACTTGTCCGCCTCGGCGCCGGACGCCGTGGACAGAGGGCTGTCGTAGGCACCGAGGGCGTCGGCATCGCCGGCGATAGTTTCGACAGCCGGATCGTCTGCCGGCTGGTCGCGCCTGCGCTCGGGCTTAATTCGCAGTATCAGCCGCCTTTCGGCGCGCCGCTGCCGATCCCTTCGTGGCTCTACGAACACCTCGAAAAATGGCACTACCTGTCTTTTTTAAAATCGAAGAAAACGATGGAGCTGCTCGAAGAGCTTAGATTCCAAGCGTTACAGCCGGAAAAGATAAATGCGCTGATACACGTCGTGGAAAACGATTGCGGCTACCGACTTTATCGCTCCGTCGAGAGCGCGAAGTTCGCCTTGACCGGCCGGGAGACCGCTACATTCGTTTTCGACGATCCGCCGGTCGCGATCGAGACGAACGTGGCGCGCGCGCAGTTCGAAGCCTGGATCGCGCGGGAAATCCACAGGATCGCCGAATGCGTCGACCGCCTCTTCCGCCGGTCGGGCGTATCGTTTGAAGAAGTGGATAGCGTTTTTATGACCGGAGGCACATCGCTCGTGCCTGCGGTAAAAAAGCTCTTTACGGAAAGATTCGGCGCGCAGCGAATGAAAGCCGGCGAGGAGCTTACGTCGGTGGCGAAGGGGCTGGCGCTCGAGGCTCTAACGGTGTTCGGCTGAAATCCGCGCGCTTTCGCGGCGGATCGAAGAAAGGGGTCCTGACGACTCTCGCTCGGACCTTTTTTCTCGCGTACTCGACGGTCAGCTCTATCCACACCTCGGTTCCCGGCCGCGCGAACTCGCTCGCGACGGTCGCTAACGTAATGTAGCGCTTGATCGTCGGCGACCAGCCGCCGGTCGTCCCCTGTCCGATCTGCTTGCCGCCTGAGTATACCGGCGCGCCGCCGCGCCAGGCGGCGGAAGGAAGCTCCGGTGCCAGACCGGCTTCGCGATAAATCCGCTCGTAATCGTTCCAATCGATCTCCAGCCCAACATGCGAGCGGGCGCTGCCCCGGCGCTTCTCTTCGAGGAGCGCTTTTCGTCCGACGAAATTATCCTTGTCGAGCGTAACCGTCCAGCCGAGGCCGATTTCGAACGGAGAATATTTTTGCGACGCGATGAGCGCTTTTTCTGCGCTGGTGTAATCGACTTCGAGGAGGATGAATCCCGCTTCCAGGCGCGCGAGGTCGAGGGCCAGCATACCGGCGGGCTTGATGCCGTACGGCTTGCCCGCGCGCATCAGCAGATCCCAGAATTCGACCGCGCGCTCCGCGCTGATCCAGAGCTCATACCCGAGATCGCCGGTGTATCCCGTGCGCGAAACGACGATGGACACGCCTTCGAAATCGAAGGAAGTGAAGCGAAAAAACTTCAGACGATCGACCGCTGCGCCGAAAATCGATTTTACGATGTCGCGCGATGTGGGCCCTTGAAGCGCGGCCGCAGCGATCTGCTCAGAGACGTCCTTAATATCGACGTCCATGCCGGCGGCGTTCATCTTAAGCCAGCGCATGCTCGGCTCGGCTAGGTGGAATCGAAAGCGGTTCTCGTCCCAGCGGAAAAATGTTCCGTCCTGAATGACCTTGCCTTCACCGTCGCAGAGGCATGTGTACATCGCCTGTCCAACGGCGCACGCGCCCGCGTCGCGCGTAGCGACATGGTTCACGAGCTTGAGCGCGTCGCGGCCGCTTACCTCGTACTTAAACAGCGGCGAGATGTCGATCAGGGCTGCGGAATCTCGAATCGCGTGATATTCGTGGTCGTGCACCACTTCGTACGTGCTCGCGGCGAGATAACCCGACCAAACACGCCAGTTATGGCTGACGCACAACGCGGAGGTGCGGGGATGAAATGGCGTTCCGATCGGCATGTTGAACAGACGGAGACAGAGATAGAACAGACCGGGAGCGGCGATTTTCTGTCTCTGTCTCTATCTCATCCAGTTGACTTGTCGGTCAAAATTACAAAAAATGGCCGCTTAAGCAAGGAACGTTGATGGCCGGAAAATACGACGTCATCGTGATCGGCGCGGGCCACAACGGCCTCACGCACGCCGCATATCTCGCGAGAGCCGGGAAGAGGGTCCTCGTGCTGGAGCGCCGCCATGTCATCGGCGGCGCAACGGTCACCGAAGAGATCTTTCCCGGCTTTAAATTTTCCGTCTGCTCCTATGTCGTGAGTCTTTTAAGGCCCGAAGTCATCCGCGAGCTCGACCTTGCAGCCCACGGCTTGGAGGTCATCCCACTCGACTGCACCTTCACGCCCCTTCCCGACGGCGATTACCTTGCGCGCTGGAGCGATCACGACAAGACGCGCCGCGAGCTTCAGCGACACTCCGCTACCGACGCCGAAGCTTACGATCAGTTCGGCAGGCTCATGCACCGCATGGCGATGGCCGTGAGGCCGATACTCGGTCTCGTGCCGCCGGACCCGACAACCATCAACCCGCGCGAGTTCCCGACGTTCTTCAATCTGTATCGCCATTTCCGGAAGCTCGGCACCAACGTTCTTTACGATCTCACCAAGCTCATGACGATGAGCTCCGCAGATTATCTCGACGAATGGTTCGAGACGGAAGCACTCAAAGCGACGATGTCGGCGAGCGGCATCATCGGCACGTTTTTAGGCCCGCGCTCGCCCGGCACGGCGTACGTCCTCTTGCACCACTACATGGGCGAGATCGATGCGGTGTTCCGCTCCTGGGGCTGGGCGCGCGGCGGCATGGGCAGCGTCTCCGGCGCGCTCGCCAAGGCGGCTATGCGTTACGGCGCGGAGATCCGAACGGACGCGCCGGTCGCGCATATTCTCGTCAAAAGCGAGCGCGCTTCCGGCGTCGTCTTGGAGAGCGGCGAAGAGATCGAAGCCGATGCGGTCACCTCGGCGGTCGATCCCAAGCGAACGTTCTTGAAATTGATCGATCCAATGAATCTCGATCCCGAGTTTGTCTTACAGGTTAACCGCATCCGCATGCGCGGCTCATCCGGCAAGGTCAATCTCGCGCTCGACGCCCTGCCAGATTTCACCTGCCTTCCCGGCGAGGGGCCGCATCTGCGCGGCGCGATCTCGATCAGCCCGTCGATAGACTATTTGGAGCGCGCCTACGACGACGCCAAATACGGCGCTTTCTCGCGTCGTCCGTATCTCGACATCGTCATCCCTTCGACGATCGATCCGACGATGGCGCCGCCCGGCAAACACGTCATGTCGATTTTCGTCCAGTACGCGCCCTATCACTTGAAAGAAGGCAACTGGCCGGAGCTGAGAGAAAAATTCGGCGATACCGTGATCGACACGCTCGCCGAATACGCGCCGAATCTAAAAAATATCATCCTCCACCGGCAAGTCGTGACGCCGTGGGACCTCGAGCAGGAATACGGCCTTACCGAAGGCAACATCTTTCACGGCGAGCTCGCGCTCGATCAGCTCTTTTTCATGCGGCCGATCCCCGGTTGGGCGCGCTATCGCACGCCGATCGCAGGACTTTATCTCTGCGCCGCGGGCACGCATCCCGGCGGCGGCGTCATGGGCGCGTCGGGCCGGCTCGCCGCGTTGGAATTGTTGAGCGACTCCAAAAAACGCCGCTAGTTCCTCCGGTATATCCCCGATTGTAAATTTCCCGCCAGCCGCCAAAATCGGAGTTGCGGCTATGTGCGGGATCGTCGGCATATTCGAAATACGCGAGCCGTCGCCGGTGCTCCGCGAGCAGGCGCTGAAAATGGCGGCGCGGGTGCGCCATCGCGGCCCCGACTGGAGCGGGATTTATGCCGGCGAGCGCGCGATCATCGCGCACGAGCGGCTCTCGATCGTCGATGTCGAGCACGGCGCACAGCCGCTTATCGACCGCGAGACGGGCGCCGTTTTGGGCGTGAACGGCGAGATTTACAACCACGTCGCGCTGAGAAAACATCTCAAACGCAAGCATGCCTGGCAGACGAAATCGGACTGCGAAATCATCCTCTACCTCTACGACGAATACGGTCCGGAATTTTTAAATCTCCTGAACGGCGTCTTCGCGTTCGTTTTGTACGATAAGCGGAAGAACGACTACTTCATCGCTCGCGACCACATCGGCATCTGTCCGCTCTACCTCGGCTGGAGCGCCAACGGCTCTGTGTATGCGGCGAGCGAGATGAAAGCCTTGAGCGATGTCTGCGAGCGTGTCGAAGAGTTTCCTCCCGGACACTACTACCGCGGCAGCGAGAGAGAGTTCGTCCGGTGGTACCGGCCGCGGTGGCAAAAGACTCTCCCCGAAAAAAAGGTGTCGCTAAACAAGCTCCGGGGCGCTCTCATGAAAGCGGTCAAGCGCCAGCTCATGTCCGACGTCCCGTACGGCGTGCTCATCTCAGGCGGTCTCGATTCCTCGTTGATCGCCGCCATCGCCGCAAAATACCGAAAAAGAAGAATCGAATCGGCCGGCCGGGAGGAAGCGTGGTGGCCGCGGCTCCACTCCTTCTCGGTCGGCCTTAGGGAATCGCCCGATCTCAAATACGCGCGCAAAGTCGCGCGCGCGATCGGCACCGTCCATCACGAGACGATCTTCACCGTCCAGGAAGGCCTCGACGCCCTCGAAAACGTCATCTACCATCTCGAGACCTTCGACGTGACGACGGTGCGCGCCGCGACGCCGATGTATCTCATGGCGCGCAAGATCAAATCGATGGGCATCAAGATGGTGCTCTCCGGCGAAGGCGCGGACGAAGTCTTCGGCGGCTACCTCTACTTTCACATGGCGCCGAGCGCGCAGGAATTCCACGAAGAGACCGTACGAAAACTCGCCGCGCTGAGCAAATACGACTGCCTGCGCGCAAACAAGGCGACCGCGGCCTGGGGGCTGGAAACGCGCGTGCCCTTTCTCGACAAGGAATTCCTCGACTATGCGATGAGCATCGACCCGAAGGACAAGATGTGCCCGGGAACGACGATCGAGAAAGGCGTACTCAGAGAGGCGTTCGATGGTTTTCTGCCGAGAGAGATCCTATGGCGCCAGAAGGAGCAGTTCTCAGACGGCGTCGGCTATAGCTGGATCGACGAGCTGAAAAAGCACGTCGAGGCGGCGGTTACCGACGAGATGATCGAGCGCGCGGCGGAGACCTTCCCACAGCAGACGCCGACTTCCAAAGAAGGTTACTATTACCGCCAAATTTTTGACCGGCATTTTACCAATCCCACCGCGGCGCTCACCGTGCCCGTCGGGCCCTCGATCGCCTGCTCGACGCCAACGGCGTTTCGCTGGAGCGAGGAGTTCGCCAAGATGAACGATCCTTCCGGCCGCGCCGT
>DATFWH010000387.1:0-12954 GCA_035259465.1 Binatia bacterium | reverse complement strand
TCCCGCCGGCAAGCAGAGTGAACCGCAGCACCACATGTTCGAAACGCTCGTCTATATCCACAAAGGGCGCGGCGCGACGACGGTGTGGTTCGAAGGCGATACGAAGCAGACTTTTGAGTGGAGCGCGGGCGCGATCTTCGCCATCCCGCTCAATGTGTCTTACCAACACTTCAGCGTGTCGAACGAGCCGGTGAAATTTCTCGCCGGCACCAACCTGCCGCATCTTTTGAATTTGTTTCACAACGAAGATTTCATCTTTCGCAACCCGTTCGAGTTCACCGACCGCTTCGACAACGATCCGGATTTTTTTCGCAAGAACGAGCGGCTCACCACGCGTAGCTGGGAGACGAACCTCGTTTCCGACGTGAATACGTTTCACCTCGACGAATACCCGATGAAAGGCAAAGGCGTAAAGATCATGCGCTTCGGCATCGCCGGGACGGTCTACGGCTGCCACATCCAGGAATTTCCGACCGGCAGCCGGAGTCTCTTTCACCGGCACGGCCCCGGCGCGATCGTCTGCGTCACGCAAGGGACGGGCTACGCCATGGTCTGGCGCGAGGAGGATAAAGAGCGCACACGCTTCGAGATCCGTCCCGGCTCGATCTATTCGCCCGGCGATCTCATGTACCACGGCCACTTCAATACCGGGCACACGCCAATGCGCCACTTCGCGATGCGCGGCCGGAGCCCGAAGTACAGCCAGGACCGCTACCGCCCGGCGCTCCACGACATGCTCCCGCTCGACGAGGAGCCGCCGGAGGTCCACAAGGAATATCTCGCCGAGATCGCACGCAA
Source organism: Binatia bacterium (assembly GCA_035259465.1). GTDB lineage: Bacteria > Desulfobacterota > Binatia > UBA9968 > UBA9968 > JAJPJQ01. The sequence continues at coordinate 12,156 of DATFWH010000387.1, read as the reverse complement.
TGGCATCAATGAAGCGGTCTCGATCGTCCAGGAATAATTAAGGAGAAAGAAACAATGGAACAGCTCGCGTACCACGATCTTAGAAGTTTCGTCGAAGCGGCGAAGAAAGTCAGCGACTGGAGACAAATCGACGGCGCCGATTGGGACGGAGAAATCGGCGCGCTCGTCGAATCGGCGGCCGAGCTCGTGCCGCAACCGCCGATGCTGATCTTCGATAAGATCAAAGGCTACCCCGCGGGCTATCGCGTGCTGAGTCTCCCGTACGCCGCGTACAAGCGCGTCGCGCTCTCGTTCGGCCTCTCGACCGAGATGAGCAAATTGGAACTGGTCCGCGCGATCGCGCGCAAGATCAAATCGACCAAGCCGATCCCGCCGCGCGAGGTGAAAAGCTCGCCGCTGATGGAAAACGTTATGGAAGGCGACCGGGTCGATCTCTTGAGGTTCCCGGCGCTGCGCTTCCACGAGCAGGACGGCGGCCGCTACATCGGCACCGGCGACTGCCTCATCAACGCCGACATCGAGGGCGGCTTCATCAACATGGGCACGTATCGCATGCAGCTGCACGAGAGAAATCTCCTCGGTCTCTGGATGAGCCCGGGGCAGCACGGGCGGCTCGTCTGCATGAAATACTGGGAGCAGGGCAAAAGCTGCCCCGTCGTCGTCACGTTCGGGATGCACCCGATGATCTTCGCCCTCGCGCACACGAAGATCGCGTGGGGGCAGTCGGAGATCGATCACGCCGGCGGTCTCATCGGCGCGCCGGTGGAGATTATTCGCGGCCCGCATACCGGCCTGCCCATTCCGGCGACCTCGGAGATCGCGATCGAAGGCGAGGTCCCGCCGCCGAAGGTGGAGTCACGCGCCGAAGGCCCGTTCGGCGAATGGCCGGGCTATTATTCCGGCGGCACGATCGGCACCGGCGAGCCGCAGCCGGTGATTAAGGTCAAGGCGATCTATCACCGCAACGACCCGATCCTCGAAGACGAGGCGCCGCTCTGGCCCGGTGCGGTCAAGATCGACGCCAACCCGACGGCGGGAATTCTCTGGGATCAGCTGGAGAACGCGGGCATCCAAGACATCGTCGGCGTCTACAACCACACGTCGTATCTCTGCGTCGTCGCCATCAAGCAGCGGTATGCCGGCCACGCCAAGCAGGCCGGGCTCGCGGCGCTCGCCTGCTCCTCGGCGGCGCGCAACGGCCGCTACGTCGTCGTGGTGGACGAGGACATCGACCCGAGCAACCTCAAGGAAGTCATGTGGGCGATGATGACGCGAGTGGACCCGGCTACCAACATCGACCTCATCGACGGCTGCTGGTCGACTCCGCTCGATCCGCGCATGCCGCCTTCGAAGCGCGAGACGCGCGACCATACCAACAGCCGCGCGGTGTTTTACGCGGTGCGGCCGTTCGAATGGCGCGACAAATTTCCCAAGGTCTCGCGCACGAGCCGCGAGCTGCGCGAGGCGGTCGTGAAAAAGTTTTCCAACATTGTGCCGTTTCCGAAGGGATAAGAGGAGATGATGAAGGCGCGCCCATTCTTCGAGCGCACCCAATGGAGGCGTGATAATTCCCGTGGCCTCATATCGGATGCGCGCGCTCTTCGAACGGGCAACGCCTTCATGGGAGAAAAGTAGACAGAAGAAATGAATGTGCGGTTCAAATCTATTCTGTCGGTCCTGTTCCTGTTGATTTCGGTTTGTTACGGATCGGCGTTCGCCCAATCCGAATGGGAAAAGACGCTCGCCGCCGCGCGGAAAGAAGGCACGCTGGTCGCCGGCATTCCGGCGAGCGTGGAACTGCGCAAGGCGCTAGAGACGACTTTCCCGGCGAAATTCAAAATTCCGCTGGAGCTTTCGCCGAGCCGCGGTCCGGAGAACGCCAACCGGATTGTCAGCGAGCACACGGCCGGCGTGCGCTATTTCGACCTCCTCATCTCCGGCGGCGCGACGCCGCTCTCGGTGATTGCCGCCGGCGCGGCCGAGGAGATGCTTCCTTATATGATCCTGCCGGAGGCGCGCGATCCGAAAAACTGGTGGGGCGGACATATCTGGGAGGACAACGTCAGCACGAAGAAATATGCCTACGCCTTTCAGTGCTACACGAGCGAAACTTTCTGGTACAACACGTCGCTCGTCGGCCAAAACGAGCTGCGCTCGTACGACGACCTTCTGAATGCAAAGTGGAAGGGACGCGTCGGCTTCCTCGATCCGCGCAATCCCGGCTCGGGTCAGAACACCTGGACCTTTCTCTGGAAAATCAAAGGCGAAGACTATTTGAAGAAGCTCGCGCAGCACGATCTGCTGGTCACGCAGAACCAGCGGCAGCTCGCCGAGGGCCTCGTCAAGGGCAAGCTTGCCTTTACGATCGGCCTCAGCCATTACACCTACGAAGGGTTTTTAAAAGCGGGTCTGCCGGTGAGCCCGATCGGCAAGATCAAGGAAGGCGGCCAGGCGAACAACGGCAGCGGCGTCTTGACGGTGGTAAAGAATCCGCCGCACCCGAACGCGACCAAGATCTTCGTCACTTGGTTCCTTGGCAAGGAGGGACAGGAGCTTTACGGCAAAGCGATGATTCAGGGAAGCCGCCGCTTCGATGTCGACACGAAGTGGCTGACGGAGTACGGTGTCGAAGGTTGCAAGGACATCATGACGGTGGATGATTATTACCGGCTGGAGACGCACCTGGAATCGTCGGTGCAAAAGCTCCGCAATCCAGCGATCGCGCTCGCATCGAAGATATTGAAATAACTCGAGAGGGTCGTTGTCATGATTACGCAACAAGAAAACGACTTATTGACTCGCACCGGCAAGGACATGCCCGCCGGCGAGCTGCTTCGCCGCTACTGGCAGCCGGTCGCGCTCGCCGAGGAATTGCCGCAGGGCGGCCCGCCGCGGCCGGTGAAAATTCTCGGCGAAGAGCTGGCGCTCTTTCGCGACGACAAGGGTCGGCCGGGTTTGCTGGGTCTGCATTGCTCCCATCGCGGCACCGACTTGAGCTACGGCCGCGTCGAGAACGGCGGGCTCCGCTGTCTCTATCATGGCTGGCTCTACGACATTAAAGGCCGCTGCTTAGAGCAGCCGGGCGAGCCCAACTGCGGCGAGCACCGCGACAGCATTCGTCATTTGGCGTATCCCTGCGAAGAGGCCGGCGGCGCGATCTTCGCCTATATGGGTCCCGGCGAGCCGCCGCTCCTGCCGAATTACGAATTTCTAACCGTGGCGCCGGAGCGCCGCTACGTCAATAAAATCTATCACGAGTGCAATTACCTTCAGGGCAACGAAGGTAACATCGATCCGGTGCATCTCTCGTACCTGCACCGCTTCTTCGAAGTCCGCCAGGGCCCCTATACGGGCGTGCGCAACACGGAAGATTCGCACTACAGCCTCGTGGGCCGGAACGTCGCGCCGTCGATTGACGTCGAGCTTACCGACTTCGGCGTGCGCATCTACACAGCGCGGACGCAGCCCGACGGCAAGGTCTATCTCCGCGTATCTTATTTCGTCATGCCGAATTTCAGCGCGTTTCCCGGGCAGACCGGCGGCGAAGGGTATTCGGTCAACTGGCACGTGCCGATCGACGACGAGCATCACTGGAAATACAACTTCGTGTTTAGTCGGAGCGCCGCTCTCGAAAAAGCCATGATCGATCAATCGCGCTCCGAGGTCGGGCCGGATTATAAATTGGTGCGCAACCGCGCGAACCGCTTCAATCAGGACCGCGAGGAGATGAAGACCAAGACCTTCTCCGGCATGGGCTACGGTTTTCAGGCGCACGATCTGTTCGCCACATCGAGCCAGGGCCCGGTCCAGGACCGGACGAGCGAGCACGTGGTCTCGTCGGACAAGGCGATCGTCGCGGCGCGCAAGCTGATGGAGAAAGCGATCAAAGATATCCAGGAAGGGCGCGAGCCGCCGCACGTCGTCCACGACCCGCGCGAAAATCGGTTTCCGCACCTTCAGGTCATCTCGGACTTGATTCCCGCATCGACGGACATCAAGCAGCACACGAAGAAGGTGGAAGAAGACGCCAAGGCGCGCCCGTGACGCCGCTCAGGATGGGCATGGCCGGGCTCGGCGTCGCGAGCACGCAGATCCTCCCGCCAGTCTCGAAGCTCCCTTACGTGAAAATCGCCGCCGCAGCGGACACGCGCCGCGACGCCCTGGAGAAATTCCGCGGCGAATACGGCGCCGAGGCTTTCACGAGCTTCGAGGCGATGTGCGAGAGCCCGAACGTCGATTTCGTCTACATCGCGACGCCCAACGATCTCCACGCCAAGCACGCGATCACGGCCGCCGAGCACGGCAAGCACGTGATCGTCGAGAAGCCGATGGCGATGACGCTGGAGGAATGCGAGGCGATGAACGCCGCAGCGGAGAAGCACGGCGTCAAGCTCCTCTGCGGCCACACGCACAGCTTCGACCCGCCGATCCGGAAGATCCGCGAGATCGTCGCGAGCGGCGAGCTCGGCAAGCTGCGCATGATCCATACCTGGAACTATAACGAGTTCATGTATCGACCGCGCATGAAGCACGAGCTCGCGATGAGCCACGGCGTCGTGCTGAACCAGGGGCCGCATCACGTAGACGTCGTGCGCCTCATCGGAGGCGGCATGGTCAAGAGCGTTCGCGCGGCGACTGGCGTCTGGGATCCCGCGCGCGGCCACGAGGGGAGCTACGTCTGCTACCTGGAATTCGAAGACGGCGTGCCGGCGACGCTCGTCTACAGCGGCTACGGCTTCTTCGACACCGCCGAGCTTTTCGGCTGGGTCGGCGAGGGCGGACAGGCGCGCGAGCCCGAGACCAACGCGAAGGTAAGAAGGCGGTTGAGAGGCATTTCCAGCGCGCAGGAAGAGGAGATGTTGAAGGAGCAGATGCGCTACGGCGGCCGGCGCGAAGGCGAGTTCAGCCACGACTGGCAGGGCGAGCGCCATCAGCCGTTTTTCGGCTTCACGCTCGTGAGCTGCGACAAGGGCGACATCCGCCAGTCGCCGGACGGCTTGATCATTTACGGCGAGGAAGGAAAAAGAGAAGTCGCGCTGCCGGGCGGCAAGCGCGGCCGCGAAGCGGAAGTCGACGAGCTCTATCAGGCGGTCGCGCAAAACCGGCCCGTCTTCCACGACGGCCGCTGGGGCGAGGCGACGCTCGAAGTATGTCTCGCGATGTTGGAGTCGGCCAAGGAAAAGCGCGAAATTTACATGAAGCACCAGAGGCCGGTGCACTAATGTGCGTATGCGCTATACTCCGTCACCCCCGCGAAAGCGGGGGTCCAGGTTAAAGAAAGACTGGATTCCCGCTTTCGCGGGAATGACTCAAAGAACTCCGACCACAGAATTGAAGCTTCTGACAAAACATCTCTGCGCCCCCGCGATCGCTATCTCGATTTCTCTTTTCTCTGTTCCGTGGCTCCACGCGACCGATCCGAAGCCCGCGGCGTGGGACGCAGTCGTCGCCGATGCGCGCAAGGAAGGCAAGCTCGTCATCGGCATTCCGCCGAGCGCGGAATTGAGAAAGCAAATCGAGCCGCTGTTCAAATCGCGCTTCGGCATCGACGTCGAGACATTTTCCGCCGCCGGGCCGGACATCGCCAATCGAATCGTGAACGAATCCAAGGCCGGCGTGCATTATTTCGACGCGCTGATCTTCGGCTCGTGCACCGGCCTCCCGCTCATCCACTCCGGCGCCTTCGAGCCGATGGATTCGTACATGATCCTGCCCGAAGTGAAAGACGCGAAATACTGGTGGGGCGGTCACCTCTGGATGGACAACGTCAGCACGAATCGCTTTTTTTATTCCTTCATCGCCATCAAGGGGACCGAGGGGCTCTAGCACAACACCAACCTCGTCAAGGCGGAGGAGGTTCGCTCGTTGGACGATCTCCTCGATCCGAGATGGAAAGGCCGGATCGGCTTCAGCGACCCGCGCGTGCCGGGCTCGGGCCTCTCGCTCTGGTCGTTTCTCTGGGACATCAAGGGCGAGGATTATCTGAAAAAGCTCGCGCGCCAGGATCTCTTCGTCAGCCGGAATCTTCGGCAGATCGCCGACGCGCTGGCCAAAGGCAAGCTGGCGCTCACGCTCGGCATCGGTTACGCGCAGCTCGAGCCCTTCATCAAGGAAGGCCTGCCGGTGAAAGAGCTGCCGGAGCCGCGCGAAGGGCTGCCTGCGAGCAACGCGTACGGTACGCTCGGCGTGGTCAAGAATCCGCCGCATCCCGCCGCTACGAAAGTTTTCCTCAACTGGCTCTTGTCTAAGGAAGGCCAGGAGTTCTATACCAAGGTGATGCTGCAGGCGACGCGGCGGCTCGACGTCGATACGAAGTGGCTCGCGAAGCACGGCGCCGAGGCGGCGAAGGACACGATGACCTTCAAGGATTACGACCGCGTGAGAAATCATCTCGAAGACAAATGCGTCAGCATCCGCGAGCCGTCTAAAAAGTTCGCGGAAACTATTCTCAAATAAAGGAGCGAAACAGCGCATGGCCGCAAACGATCGCGTCAAGGACTTGATGACGGCGTTCGAAAAGACCGCCTACTTTCAATGGATGAGGCGCCAGGGCATTCCCGTCGTCGACGGCTACGGCGTCCAGGACGTGCGCAATCTCCCGATGAAGCCGTGGGAGAAAATCGGCGGCAACGCGTCGTTCATCAATCTCTACGGCATGGAGGGGGTCACCGGCATGTACACCGCCGAAATTCCCGCCGGCGGCGCGCTTAAACCGGAGAAGCATTTCTTCGAGAAGGTGATCGTGATTCTAAGCGGCCACGGCGCGACGGAGGTCTGGCACGACGGCGGGCGCAAGCAATCGTTCGAGTGGGGGCCGTGGAGCCTGTTCGCGCCGCCGATGAACACTTCGCACCGGATGATCAACGGCGGGCGCGAGCCAGTGAAATTTCTGGCCGTGACGAACGCGCCGCTGCTGTTCGATATCGTCCACAACGAGGATTTCCTCTTCAACTGCCCATACAATTTCGGCGACCGCTACTCGGGCGCGGAGGGATTTTTCAACGTCGGCACCAAGCGCTACGAGACCGGCATGCAGCACATCTGGGAGACGAACTTCATCATGGACATTCAATCCGCTTCGCTCGACAACCGTGAAGTGAAAGGCGCCGGCGTCCGCATCACGCAGTTCGAGCTTTCCGGCAACAGCCTCATCGGCCATCTGGCGCAGTGGCCCGCCGGCCGCTATCACAAGGCGCACTACCACGGCCCCGGCGCGATTCTCTTAGGCCTCCAGTCCTCCGGCTACGTGCTGCTGTGGTCGAAAGAGCTGGGCACGCGACCGTTCGAATCCGGGCGCGGCGGAGACGTCGTCGAGGTCAAATGGAAAGAGGGCAGCGTCTACTGCCCGCCCGGCGGCTGGTTCCACCAGCACTTCAACACCGGCCCCAGCTCCGCGCGCCATCTCGCCGTGCGCTACGGCAGCCGGCTCCATCCGATCGGCTTCAAGATCGCCGACAAGCGGAGCGAGGACGGCGTCTATATTTCGGTCAAGGAAGGCGGCACGCTGATCAACTATGAGGACGAAGATCCGTACATCCGCAAGCATTACGAGGACGAGATGAAAAAAACCGGCGTCGCGTGCGAGATGCCGCCGGTGCGGGCGAGCGCCTGATTGCCGGCTGAAGTTCCTTATGAGATGATGCGCTTGATCCAACGATGAACGGCGCTCAATCGGCAAATCAGGCCGGCGTTTTTCCGCGCGCCGCGGCGCTTCGCCTCGACATCCAGACCTTGCTGTTGAGCCTGCTGCTCGGCATCATCGCGTTTCTCGTCCTGACGCCGCTTTTTCTCCTGCTGCTCAACAGCTTTCAGATCGGCAAGCCCGGCGGCGCAGTCGTCTATAGCCTCGACGGCTGGCGCCAGGCGCTTTCCAGCGCCGGCATCCTCGACGCGATCTACAACAGCTTTTCGCTCGCGATTACGCGCCAGGCGATCGGTATAGTCGCCGGCATTTTTCTCGCCTGGCTGCTCGCGCGCACCGACATTCCAATGAAGGGCTTGCTGGAATTCATGTTCTGGCTGTCGTTCTTTTTGCCCGCGCTGCCCGTGACGCTCGGCTGGATTCTGCTGCTCGACCCGAAATACGGTATCCTGAACCAGCTGATCATGAAGCTGCCGTTCGTCACCGGGCCGCCGTTCGACATCTACTCCTACTGGGGCATCGTCTGGGTCCATCTCGCGACGACGGGTATCTCGCTCAAGGTGATGCTGCTGACGCCGGCGTTCCGCAACCTCGACGCCTCGCTGGAAGAATCATCGCGCGTCGCCGGCGCGGGGACTTTCGGCACGCTCTTGCGCATCATCGTGCCCGTAATGATGCCCGTCCTGCTCGTGACGACGATTCTCGGTCTCATCCGCTCGCTCGAGGCGTTCGAGATCGAGCTCGTTCTCGGCGTGCCGATCGGGCTGCATGTCTTCTCGACCAAGATCCACAGCTTCGTCACGCACGAGCCGCCGCAGTTCCCTCCCGCGACGGCGCTCGGCGCGTTTTTTCTTCTAATCCTGCTTTCGCTCGTCGCGCTGCAGCGGCTGTACATCGGCCGGCGCTCGTACGTGACGGTCACAGGAAAAAGCTTCAGCACGCGGCCGATCGCCCTCGGAGCGTGGAAATATCCCGCGCTCGCGCTGGTGCTCCTGATCACGCTGAGTCTCACGGTGCTGCCGACCGCATTCCTGCTGCTCGGCACGTTCATGAAGCTCTTCGGCTTCTTCACGATCAAAGACCCGTTCACGCTCGACAATTGGCGCGGCGTTCTCTCCGATCCCATTCTTCTCCGCTCGCTCAAGAACACACTCGTGCTGGGATTCTCAAGCGCCGGCATCGGCGTGGTCGTGAGCTCGCTCGTCGCCTACGTGATCGTCAAATCGCGCTTCAAGGCGCGCGCGCTGCTCGATTTCCTCTCGTGGCTGCCGTGGTCGATCCCTGGCATCCTGCTCGGCATGGCGCTGTTATGGACGTTCCTGCTGATCCACAAAATCGTGCCGATCTATGGCACGATGAGCGCGCTAGTGCTGGCGATGGCGATCAGCGGTCTGCCGGTATGCGTGCAGGTGATGAAGAGCTTTCTCATGCAGCTCAGCAACGAGCTGGAAGAGGCCTCGATGGTCGCCGGCGCGTCGTGGCTTACTACTTACAGGAGGATCGTCCTGCCGCTCATCCTCCCCTGCCTCATCGTCGTGGGGCTTTTGGAGTTCATCTCCGCGGCGCGCAACATCAGCACGGTCGTACTGCTCGCAACCGGCCAGACGCGGCCGCTCTCGCTCTTGATGCTGGATTATGCCGCAGGCGCGGAGCTCGAGCGCGCGACCGTCGTCGCGACGCTCATCATAGGCATCGTCGTCCTCGCCGCTTTGGGCGCGCGCTCGCTGGGCGGCCAGTTCAGCATCCGCGGCTGATCCGCGTTTTTTTCTTGACCTCGCGCTCCGCCTGACTTACGATATCGGCAACCAACATAGGCTGGATCGACGCGGATCCGGTCGCATCGTCGAGTCGTTTTGCTTAAGTCCGGACTGGGTCGCCCAGCCGGGCTTTTTTTTGTCGCAAAAGAGAGGAGGATCCTTATGCTGAAAAACGCCTGCACGATGTGCAAGGTCGTGGGCGCCATCGCGATCATCGGCGCGCTCAACTGGGGCATGATGGCTCTGTTTCACGTCAACATGGTCGAGCAGATCGTCGGCATGGGCATGGCGAACTGGATTTACATGCTCGTCGGCCTCGCCGGCGTCCTGCTTTTGGTCAGCTTCGTCTACGTGTGCCCCGGCTGTAGAAAAATGAAACCGGCGTAGCCCGCCCTCGATCACATTCCGGCGATACTTAGGAGCGCGCCGGCAGCCCTGCCGGACGCGCATGGATATTATTTTCTTTTCCATCCTCCGCTGAATTCGCTATTCGCCTTCGATTAATTTTGCCCGGCGACGGTACAAATCTTCGGGCAGACCATGTATAATATTTGTTTGAGGAGATACCCAGCATGCTCGCGACCCGCATCGCCCAGAAAGAGGGCACCTTTTACTTCGCCGCGGTGAAGGCGACCGATCTGCTCGACCGCGTGCGCTTCACCAGCCGCTATTACTTCGAAGGCGAGGAGATCGCGGCCGACGACCCCGGCGACGACGAGGTCGCGCGCTTCATCTCCGGCATCGAGCACAGCGAAAAGTCCTTCCAGCGCGTCTTGAACCGGCGGAAAATCCGCCAGATCGTCAATTTCTACGAAACCGCCGTCAGCCAACCGCTCATCCCCGGCACAATCCTGCTCTTTTCCGACGAGACGCTGGGCTTCCGGCGCCAAGACGGCTCCGACACGATTGGCTTTCTGAGCGAGCCGAAGGGAAAATTTCTGATCATCGACGGCCAGCACCGGCTCGCGGCGCTCCATTTCTTTGCCGAGAAACATCCCGACGTCGCCAAAGAGGTGGACGTCCCGTGCGTGATGTTCGACGGGAAAAGCGCGGATTTCGCGACCGAGATGTTCGTCATCATCAACTCGACGCACACGCGCATTAATAAGTCGCACCTGGTCGATCTCTACGAGCGCGTTTCCTGGGAGACGCCGGAGAAAAAGCTCGCCGCAAAGGTTGTCAATCTACTCTACGAGGAGAACGACTCGCCGCTTCGCTACCGCATCAACCGGCTGGGCGGCCGGAGCCGGCAGGAGAAATGGATCCTGCAATCCGAGCTCTTCAACGAGATCTACAAGGTCGTGCTGCGGAACCGGAAGCTTTTCGAAAACCAGTTCCAGTTCCGCTCCGATTATGTGTACCCGCTCGTGCGCGACTATTTCAAAGCTGTGCGTGACACTATGCATACGGTCTGGGGCGACAACGAGCGCTACATGTTCACGCGCGACGTGACGCTGAAGGCGCTGATCCGCGTCTTCGGCGACATCATCCGCAACCGAAAAATTTTCCAGGCCTGGGACGAGAAGCGCGACCCGCGCGTCTTCGCCGTGCTGATGCAGCCGTGGAAAGAGCTCGTGCGCGATTTTCGCGCAGAGGGATTCTACGAGCGCTTCCCCGCGAAGGGCCAGGTCGAGCGCGTACGCCGCATCCACGTGAAGCTCAGCCAGGCGATCGGGTATGCGTGAACGATAAGCAGTCAAACAGCTGACCGTGAACGAGATAATTCAAGGCGGTTGCACCTTTCCAACGGGCTACCGTCGGCGCAATCCGAGGCGTTCCCATCTACTCGCACGGGTGCGACGGATGCTCGGAAGACGCTCGCTCTTTTACGCAATCCTGCGCCGCCTCGCCCGGAGACACTAATACGCGCCATTTTTTCTTCAGGACATTTTGTAACCCAATTAAGGGGAATACCCTATACCGTTTCGTTCGCGGGATGGATAAATAGCCCAGCGAGCGCACGGGGCGTCGATCGTGACGCGATTTGGTCAGCGGTGAGAAAGGGACGAAACCCGCGGATCGCCAAGCATGCAAGGGGTTGTTTCTTTGAGGGAATTCAGACACCGGTCACATCGAAACATCGAAAACATGACCCTCTTTAACTTTATGCAAAAACGGATAGGGGTAGAATACGAAGCATCCAACTTACAAGTGGCGTGACAGTAATTTCGAAGGGAGGAAAGAATGAAGCTCTCGACAGCCTACGTTTGCTACACATGCGATGAGGTGCTGGACATGGCGCCCTACGGGCGCTGCGATATGTGCGGCTCCGCCGACGTCTATCCGCTCAGCTGGCTCGGGCAGCCGGAAGAGAAGAGAAACCGCTGGGTCGAACGGGTCAACGGTCAGAAGCGGAGAGAGTTCGCGGCGAACTCCCGTCCGGTATAGAGATGCAGCGTCCGGCGCCGCGGCTATTTTAGTATCTGCTCGGCGAACTGCGCCGACGGCAGCCGGACTTTCGTGTACTTATCCTCCAGGTGATTCCGCACACGGTTATACTCCTCCACCGTGAGCACGTCTTTCGCGGCTTGCACCCCCTCGGCTTGGAGCCATTTCGTGTCCACGTCGATGCGGCGCGTTGATTGATGCATCACCTTGACATAAAGCTCCTGTCCTTCTTTGGATAGGAGCCAGTTGACGAAGAGCCGCGCCGCGTTCGGATGCGGCGGCCCTTTGACAATGCCGATGACGCCGGAGCCGTTGCTCGACGGAGCGCCCTCCTTTAACTTGGGGAGCTCCTTGATGGGCAGGCTCGCG
>DATFWH010000386.1:0-2012 GCA_035259465.1 Binatia bacterium | reverse complement strand
CAACGATTTCCTGCGCGACCGCTTTCTCTCGCGCGACCATCGCTTTCGCGGCATGGCGCTGCTGCCGCTCCAGGACGCGGAGGCCGCGGTCAAGGAGCTACGGCGCGCGGTTAAGCAACACGGCATGGTCGGCGGCATTCTGCCGGCGGAAGGATTGCCGCGGCCGCTCGGCCATCCCGAGTACCGGCCGATCTTCAAGGAAGCGGACCGGCTCGGCTGCGCGCTATCGATCCATTCCTGCACATCGCTCCGCGACAACGACAGATTTTTGGAGCCGAACGAGGTCGCGGCGCTCGCTCACGTCATCCCGCAGATGCGCCAGTTCACCAACATCATGATCTCCGGGTTGATGAATAATTTGAAGCGCCTGCGCTTGGGCTTCCTCGAAGCCGGCTGCGGCTGGGTGCCGTACCTCATCAGCAAGATCGAGGAGCGGCTGGAGCGGATTCCGCCCAAGGAGCGGCCCATTCTGCCGAGCGTGCTGCTCGCGCGCCGCCAGCTCTACTTTCAATGCGGCGAAGAGATGACGGTCAAGCGCGACATCGAGCTGCTCGGCGACTCGTGTCTCTTGTGGGCGTCGGATTTTCCTCACGAGGCGACCAAGACGGACCTAAATGAACTGGTCCGGGAATTCGTCGGGAGGAAGGATTTAAAGAGTGACTCGAAGAAAAAGATTCTCTACGACAACCCGAAACGGTTCTACGCGCTGTGATGTTTTTTGTAGGGGCGGTGCGCACACCGCCCCTACTCAACGATCCAGGATCGACTTGATGAAGCCGGTTTGGTCCAGCTCGCGGACGAAGCGGCTGTCCGCGAAGTCTTCCGGCTTTGCGCCCCGCGCTTTCGGATTTTGCTTTTCCAGATCCTGCAGCAGGTTCGCGATGCCGCGGATCGAAGGATACGGCGGGATCGAAAACGCCTTGATGACGCTCTCGTAAGTCTCTTCCAGCACTTCTTTATCGTCGGTGCGGAAATATTTGCCCATCGCCTTCATCGCGAAGGCCTTGTCCTTTTGACCGCGGGCGGCGCCTTCGATGTAGGCGCGGAGGAAGCGACGGACCGTGTCTTCATGACTTTTGAGATAGCTCCGGCTCGTGACGACGCCGTTGACGTGATATTCGACGTCGAGCTTCGATAGATCGAGAATTTCTTTTAGCTTGAGCTTCCGCGCCTGGAGCGTGGAGGGCGGGCTGATCGCCGCCGCCTGAACTTTTCCCGCGACCATCGCCGTCACCGTCTCGCTCGGCCCGCCGGTCTGGACCATCGTGATGTCGCGGTCCGGGTCGATGCCGTAGAACCGGAGCGCGAAGCGTGATGCTAGATCGGAGAGCGTCCCGAAGCGCGTCGCGCCGAAAATCTTACCGCGCAGATCTTCCATGCGCTCGATGCCCGGCCGGGCGAAAATCGAAAAGAGAAACTTGCGTACGATAGTGGCGATGATGACGGTGTCGGCGCCGGAGAAGTTCGCAGCGATTGAAGCCCCGCCGCCGAGCTGGATGATCGGCACCTCGCCCGCCAGCATCGCCTGAAGGGCGAGCGAGCTGCCGGGGATGCTGATCGCCTCCACGGAGAGGCCGTTCTTTTCGTAGAGCCCAGCCTCTTTCGCGAGCCAAATCGACATCTGCGTCGCCGAGGCCGAGCCGCCGCCGACGCGGATTCGCTCTAATTTTTTTTCTTGAGCGGACGCTGAAGCGGCGAGCGCAAACGAGAACAGCAATAAAACCGCGGCGCGAAGTTTCATCGTGCGCATGCTTAAGACAATGCCGCGCGGGTGTCAAGTATTTAGAGCTTGACAATGCCCGGAGCGAGCCAATCGCCCGCGAGCTTCTCGGCGCCGCCGGGATAATCCGGCGCGACCTGCGCGGCAAGGTTTTTTAGATGCCGCATGTCGATTTTGAGCGAATCGTCGAGCAGCGTGAAGTAGCCGTCGAACGTCTTCGCGGCGAGCGAAGGCGTCTGGCCGAATTTCTCCTGAAGCAGGCGGAGCGCCTCCGCGCGGTGGCTTTTTAAAT
>DATFWH010000385.1:0-2059 GCA_035259465.1 Binatia bacterium | reverse complement strand
GGTGACGATCGGCACGGTCACCTATCTGCGCAAGCCGTTGCAATTGTTTTTGATCCAGAACGGCTACCTGCTGCTGTCGCTGCTGGCGATGGGCGCGATCCTGGCGGTCTGGGGATAACGGTTCGATGAATCCCCGGCCGGAAAACCTCTTCTCGCTTCCAGCGCCGGCCGCGGGCGAGCAGTTCCTCGACCTCTTCGAAAACTCCGCCGTCAAAATCGTCCGCATCGTCTCGCGCTCCTCTGCGAGCCCGCCGGGCTTCTGGTACGACCAGGACGAAGACGAATGGGTCGCCGTGCTCAAGGGGCGGGCGCTGCTGGAATTCGCGGACGGCGGGATTACGGTAATGGCGGAAGGCGACAACCTAGTGATTCCCAAGCATGTGAGACACCGCGTGCGCGAGACGAGCGCGGAGACCGTGTGGCTCGCCGTGCACGCGAAAGAATAAATCGTAGGAGGTGGATCATGGCCTACTCGGTGAACAAAGTCGACGTCTGGGTCACGGAGATCGACGACCGTCCCGGCGGCCTCGCGGAGAAGCTCGACGGCCTCGCGCAGGCCGGGGCGAGCCTGGAATTCGTGATCTCCCGGCGCGCGCCCACCATGCCGGGCAAAGGCGTTGTCTTCCTCACGCCGATCCGGGGCGCGAAGCAGACCCGCGCAGCGAACGACGCCGGCTTCCACACGACGAGCCGAGTCCATTACGTGCGCGTCTCCGGGCCGGACCGCGCCGGGCTCGGCGTCAAGATGACGCGTGCGCTTGCGGACGCGGGTCTCAATCTCCGCGGCGTCTCGGGCGCGGCGCTCGGCAGCAAAAGCGTCGCGTACTTCGGCTTCGACAGCGCCGAAGACGCGACGAGCGCGATGAAAATTCTCAAAAAGACGCTGAAATAGCAGGGCCTCTCGCGCACCTGCAGCGCCATTTACGCTTTCACCACACGGCATCGCCGCGAACGGCCCTGTCCGGCCGCGTCGTCGCATGCCGGATTTCACGCTTGACGCACAACCTCTAAAAAGGATAAAAGTGGGCCTCCCTTGACCCCATATATTTTTTACCGGAGGTTTCCGATGAGATATGCAGTTCGGTTTATCTCTCTATTGGCAGCGCTGGGGCTCGCCGCCGCTTGTGGCGTTCAGGTGGGCGACAACAGCGCGCGGACGCCGATTACCGGATCGGCCGGCGGCGCGAACGCGGAAAACGCCAACGCGGGGCTCGAAAGGTGCGATCAAACCCTCGGCACCATCGCGGTCGTCGAGGACCAGAACGCGCAGTGGTATTACCGGCTCACTCGCGAATATCAATTGACGTCCACGGTTCCGCTGATCCGCCTGCTGATCCAGCAGTCGAACTGCTTCGTCGTCGTCGAGCGCGGCCGCGCGTTCCAGCAGATGCAGGGCGAGCGCGCGCTGCAGCAGTCCGGCGAGCTGCGCCAGGGAAGCAATTTCGGCCAGGGACAGATGGTCGCGGCCGATTACTCGCTGAACCCGATGATCACGTTCAGCGCGCGCGACACCAAGGGCCTCGGCGGCGCGCTCGGCGGGATTCCGTACGCCGGCGCTTTCGGCTTTCTCGCCGGCGGCCTTAGGCAGAACGAAGCGTCCACGACGCTGACGATCGTCGACAACCGCTCCGGCGTGCAGCTGGCGGCGGCCGAAGGCGCGGCCTCGAACGTCGATTTCAATCTCTTCGGGGCGGGCTGGGGCGGCGGCGGTGGCGGCGGCCTCGGCGGATACAGCAACACGCCGCAGGGAAAAGTGATCGCCGGCGCATTCGCCGACTCCTATAATCAGATCGTCCGCGCGGTCAAGAACTATCGCGCGCAGGAAGTCAAAGGCGGTCTCGGCACCGGCGGCGCTTTGGGAGTCCAGGGCGGCACGACGCCGGCGTCGAAGGCGGTCGGCAAGCCGACGAAGTAATCGCTTACTTCACATATCGCTTTAAGTATCAAAAAGCCCGGTGGGGATCCCCGCCGGGCTTTTTATTTGACCCTATTGCCTTAGGCGCCGCGACCTGTTGAACTGTAACATGAGCACTGAAGCAAAAGCCGCCGGTTATCTTCT
>DATFWH010000384.1:0-8412 GCA_035259465.1 Binatia bacterium | reverse complement strand
CGTCGAGCCCAACCCCGCGCGGCTCTTCCGCGGCTATCAGAGAATCGTCGAGCGCCCCGACGACTACAAATATTTCAACGACAACGTGAAGCTCTACCAGGAGATCTTCAAAACGCGCTGAGCGGGAATCTCCCCGATATTTGCGAGCTCAGGAGTCGCTCGGCATTTCCGTGCGCCGGCTGAACGAGTCAAGCGCTTCCTCGGCGTGCGTGCGCTCGATGAAATGGCCGAGCTGGATGCCGATGGCGGCGAGCGTGCGGACGAAGTCCGGATCGGGCACCCGCACTTCGCGGCTGTAACATTCGACAAAGCCGAGCACTTCGCCGCCGAGCTTGATCGGAAAGCAAAAGGCTCCGTGAAGGCCGCTCTTCCGCGCCGCCTCGGCACGCCGGTAATAGCCGGCGTCGGTCGCGACATCGGCGATCCATGTCGGCTCGCCGCTCTGCAAGACACGTCCGAGCAGCCCGGCGCGGTGGGGCAGCTTCGCGCGCCGGGCTCGCGTCACGGTTTCGAGCTCGCCGATCTCCACGCCCGGCGGATGCCATATCTCGATGCATACGAACTCGCCGGCCGCGCGGTCCCACTCCCACAGGTTGCACATGTCCCATTCGCCCAAAGTTCCCAGCGCTTCGACCAGCTTCGGCGCCGCGTCTTTCAAGGTCCGCCGCTCGGCGAGGATCGCGTTGACGGCCGCCCTGCCTTCCCGGCGCCGCTCCTCGCGGCGGCGCTCGGTCGCGTCACGATTCGTCTCCAGCACGACGCGGCGACCCCCGAACTCGGGCGCAACCACCTGCCGGCTGTCGACGTAGACCTCGCGGCCGTCGCGCGCAGTGTGGACCAGCTCGCCGGCCCATGAGCCGTTTTTTTCGAGACCGGCGCCGACAAAATCGATACCGCGGGGATGAAACGTCCGGAGCAGCTCGCGCGGCGAGCGGCCGGCGGCTTCGGTCTTGGAATAGCCGTAAAGCATCTCCGCGCCGCGGTTCCAGTAGAGGATGGGCCCCATGGGAAAAACGAAAACGAAGATCGCGTCGTGCGTCAGCTCCAGGAGGCTCGCCTGCTGCCACAGCTCGCGCTCGAAGGCGTCGCGCTCCTTGCCGCGCTCCTCGATCTGGCGCCGCGCGCTCAAGAAGGCGTCGCGCAGCGCGGCGACTTCCGCGACGTTTGCCGGCACGGCCGGCGGCTCTACGGCGCGGCCGGCCGCGAGATCGTCGGCGAGAGCGGAGAGCGCCTCGATCGACTCGGCGGTGCGGCGGCTGAAGATGAGCGCGAGCATGAGGCCGAGAATCACGAGCCCGCCGCCGACCATGGCCGTATAGGCGAGAGTGCTCCAGAGCGGCGCCTCGACGACCGCGGCTGGAATGTTCAACGCGACGATCCAACCGCTGTACGGCGAGCGCGTGTGCGCCCGATAAACCTCCTCGCCTTCGAGACTGCGGCCGCGATGCCATCCCTCGGGGGCTTCCGAGACCGCCTTGGGCAGCTCCGGCGCCGCAAACCGGCCGAGGCTGGTCTCGGGCGCGAGGGTGCGGGCGATGATGCGGTTGTTCAGGTCGAGCACCATCAAGACCCAGCCGGCCGGAAGCTGCTGCTTGGCGAGCAGCGCGCCGATCACCGGCGGCTTGACGACGCCGGATAGGACGTATTTCGTCCGGCCGTCGCGGACGACCGGCACGCGAATCCCGAAGTCGAGCTGCCCCGTCACCGGTCCGACGACGAGGTTGCCGAACACCGTCCGCTGGCTCTCGAAGACCTGCTTTAGCATCTCCGGCTCGGCGATCGGCGGAAGTTCCGCGTCCCCGATGGGGCGCCGCACGTCGATGAGCCGGCGGCCCGTGCTGTCGGCGAGGTTGATCGTGCTCCAGTCGCGCTGGCTGACGAACACGCGCATCGCGACGTCATAAAAGGCCCGCAAATCGTCGCCGTCCAACTCTTTCGAGGTGGCGAGCGCCTCGAGCGTCGTCGTCGAGCTTTTAAGCTCGGTGTCCACCGCCGTCATGATGGCGCGCACGCGCTCGATCGCGCCGCGCCGCAGCGTCGCGCGCTCCTGCTCGGCGCCGCGGTAGATCATGTAAACCGCGAAGACAAACAGCGGCGCCATCGCGATCAGGAACAGCGTGATCAGGTGCGCGCGCAGGCGCGGCGGGCGGGAGCGGCGGGCGAAAACGTTACGCAACATGCGGCCTGTCGGCATGAAATAAGTGCGCGCTGCGGCGGCGAACGACTTGTTCCCTGCGCATGGCGAGCCTTTATTTCACACCACGCCATACCCCGCGTGTCAATGGGCCGCGAGAGAGAAAAGCGATGCTGTGCGGGATATCGACCCTAGGAATGCATGCCGTGAAGGCGGTAATAGACGTTTCTCGCCACCCGGTACGGCGGCGAGTCGGGCGGCATGACCGCCCGGAGCATGTCGCCCGAGCGGCTCTGCAGCCCGTGAAAGAAGTAGTCGAGCGGCGCGCGCTTGCGATACGCCTCGAAATACGCTTCCAGCTCGTCTGTCGTCTTCGCCCGCCCGTTGTCCGCATATTTCGCAACATAGGGCGTAAAGTCCGGGTAGAGCGGCCGGACCGGACGGTGGCCATGGAGCGTCGCCCTCATAAAATTGCCGATGAGCATGTCGTCGAAGATCTCGTTTTCGACCGCCGTCATCAGCGAATGGCGCGGCGCCTCGAAAGTGATGCCGCAGTTGTTTTTGAATCCGCCCAGGTCGACCGTGTGATCTCGGCCTCCGACACGGAAGCGGATGAATTGGAAATGACGCCGCAAGTGTTCGATCGCGGAAAAGTAGGCTTTGATCTTCTCCACGTCCGTTCCTATCAGCGGGTCCGACCAGCGGTCGCCGAACGCTTCCGGCGGCCAGACGGTCTCGTCGGACCGACGCGGCGCAATTTCCTCCACCTGCCCGCCCAGGCAATCGTAGCGGATAAACGCGGGCAGGAGCTCGGTGACAGAGGACTCGAAGCCGTTGGCGTAATCCGCGAGCGACGTCGTGTAGCGGTTCGCCCAGACGCTGTCCGCGCGCTGATAGCGGTGCATCGAGCTGAAAGGAACGAAGTACTTGACGCCGAACTGTTGCGTGAGAAGAGCGATTTGTTTGCCGACCGGGCGCCGCTTCGCCGCATAGGGCATGATCCAGGCGCCTTCTTCGTCGAAGCAGTTGTTCATGTCGGCGTCGCCGTAGCCGGAAAGTCTCAGCAGGAAAGAAATCTTGTAGTTTTGAATGATTTTTTTGACGAAGCGGCCCCAGCCGTTGTCGTTCGCGTCGTTCATATCGACAATGAGCTTGCCGCCGATATCGATGAGCAGAATGCCGTCCTGGTTGTAGTCGGCGATCGACAGGACGTGGACGCGGTCGGAAAGCCGCGTCCACTCGCGGTCCTTGAGCACGTAGACAGTGTGGCCTTCCTCCTTGAGGCCGCGGTAGATGCGCCCGCCCTCGTGGTCGGGCAGGAGAATTATTTTGTCCTTGAGCTTCTCGAGCGACGCGCCGCTGGCATGATCCGGGTGGCCGTGCGACAGCCAGACGTAGCGGCACGCCTCAATGCTTTCCCTCTGCTCGCGCGGTATCCTGTGCGAGATTGTCCAGCTGCCGAAGTAGGCGGGGCCTTCGATCCACGGATCGGTCACGAGGACAGGGCCGCGATCATGACAGATGAGCGTCGCGTTTCCGATGGTGTCGAAGCCGAGTTCCATTACGTACAAATCGAAACAATGAATTCACATCTCAATTTATAACCCCTAAGCTCTCGCGAATAGACGGCCCAGCAAATTTTTACATGCATCGGTACATCACCCGTCGCTGCGAAAAAAATAAGGAAAATCGGCCTCGACCAAACTCCGGGTTCCTGATATGCAATCCGCAAACCGAGCGGGCGAAAGGAGAAATCATGCCGAACGTCAAGCTGCCGACGGGCGTCGATCTTTATTATGAGTCTCACGGGCGCGGCGAGCCGCTGATCCTGGTGCCGTCGACGGCGTTCTCGTGCGAGGTGTGGAAGCCGTCGCAGATGCCGCTCGCCGATTCGCTCAATCTCGTCATCCACGATCCGCGCGGCTGCGGGCGCTCCGCCGCCAAGCAGGACGTCTGGACGATCGAGCAGATGGGCGCCGACATCGTCGCGCTGATGGACCACTTAAGCATTCCGGCGGCGCATCTGCTCGGTCACTCTATGGGCGGGCGCATCGCGCTCTCGGTCGCGGAGAATTATCCCGGGCGCGTGAAGAGCCTCATCATGGCCGCGAGCGGCTCGGGCCCGGCGTCGCGGCCGGGGCCGGACTGCATTCCCGGCCTGCCCCACCGCACCGTCTACGAGCTTGCGAGCCTCGGCCTCGAGAAGACCGTGCGCCACGAGATCTGCGAGTCCGACGCCTTCTTCACCAAAGACTACCGCGAGCGCCATCCCGACAAGGTCGAGGCGTTCTTCCGGCTCGCCTGGGCGACGCACGCGCAGCTCTCGGAGTTCATCCACATCATCATCGCGCGCCACAACTTCGAGGGCACGCACCGCCTGGGCGACGTGCGCGCGCCGACGCTCGTCGTCATCGGCGACAACGACAGCGGCCGGAGCAATCACCTCGCGCAGGCGGAAGTGCTGGCGAAAAGAATTCCTGGCGCCGAGATGAAAATCTTGAAGGGACAGTCGCACGGCTTTTTCTGGCAGGCGACCGAAGAAACGAACGCGCTGATTTCGGATTGGGTCAAGAAGCAGGCGGCAGGCCGTTAGCCGAATCGGACGGCAAGAGCCCGCTCGGGTTTGACAACTCCGCGGTCCGACGATATTTCTCGGGGTAGAAATAGCTATTAATTTCACGGCAAAAGACCAGGAGGCAGATTAAATGGCAAGCGAAACGGAGCGCCCTCTCACCGACGCACTCACCGCGATCAAGACGCGCCGCGCGATCAAGGAGTACCTTCAGACCGAGATTCCCCGAGAATGGATCGAAGAGCTGCTCGACGCCGCCCACTGGGCGCCCAACCACAAATTGACCCATCCGTGGCGTTTCCACGTGTTCACCGGAGCGGGGCGCGAGCGGTTGGTCGCCGCGCGGCAGGCGGCGGTGCGCTGGGCCGCGGAGAAAAAGGGCGCGCAGCCGAGCGAGGACGAGCTCCGCTTCGCGCGCGAGAAGTGTTTTTCCTCCCCCGTCATTATCATCGTTTCGATGGTGGGCGACGAGAACAAGATCACCGATCAGGAGAACTATGCCGCCTGCTGGTGCGCGATCGAGAATCTGCTGGTCGCCGCGGCCGCGCGCGGCCTGGGCAGCTATCCGAGCACCGGCACGTGGATCGACCAAAACTTCGTCGGCCCGGTGCTCGGACTCACGGAGAAAGAGCGGCCGGTGTCGTGCATTTTTCTCGGATACTCCGAGCAGAAGACGATGGCCAAGCGCCTGCCCGTCGAGAAGCACACCATCTGGTACACGGAGTCGTAAAAGCGAAATCGCAATAGCTGCCTGCCGACGTTCTCCGCGGTAAAAACCGGCTGAAGAGTGGCGCGGCGCGGCGGGCTAAGGAGACGGATCCGCTTGTCCTCCGATGGTGGGTTTCGCCGCCTGGCAGCGTTTCTTGGCGAGAGCGCTTATCGTCCGCTGTACGGAGTGTAGGCCGTCGCCCAACAGCTGTCTCTCCCTTCCGCCGCGGCCGAAAAGGACGCCTCCCTTCTTGTCGATGAATACTTCCTGATCGAGAAGCCCGACGGCTTTCACGCGGACCTGGTTATTGTCGAAGCTTCCCCTCGACGCCGCGTGCAGCGTTCGACGCAGACTCTCGGACTCCTTGACGCGGGCCTGAATCGTAAAGCGGCAGCTGCCCTTGTAATTTTCGACGGTATCGATCGTAACCGGCGGGGAAGCTTCCGTTTCGAAGGGGAGATAGAAAATCGTCACGTCGGTGACGGCGTCGGCCGGTGAAACGCTCGTGCTGGCGCAGCCGGACGCTAGAAGCAACATGGCGAGGCAAAGCGAACATAATTTCCTTGCCATATCGCTTCGCCCGGCGCCGGCGCGGCCCCGCCTCATCTCGTGCCGAACATCTCCACCGGCGTCTGGCGCGGGCCGAGGCTCTCGTAGTACTCGTTTTTCTCCGGATTGTATCTTCCCTGATTGAAGCCGCCGCCCTTCTGGCTGCGGATGATGATCGCGACCGTGCGCTCGCCGACGGTGACCTCGGTATGAATCTCGTAGGGCCGGACGAGATCGATCTCGCCCGGGCCGACGAGCACGTCGCTCGACTTTTTGATCACCGCGTAGCCGGGCTTGCTGCCGTCGTCGAGGCGCTCGTAGCGCTCGACGCGCTCGCGGCCGTCGAGCACGCCGTAGAGCGTGTAGATGTGCGCGTGATCATGGATGCGCGCGCGCCCGCCGTTTCCCTGGCGCGCCGCTCCCTTGGTGAGTCCGTTGATCGCGAAGCCGAAGTCCGGGTCTTCGTAGAAAAGCAGATTCTCCGCGCGGCCTTCGGCCGGGACGCAGTCGGGCCAGCGCCTCGAGGCTTCCTTCACCTCGGGATCGGCAAGCAGCTCGGCCAGGATCGGGCTGAGCGATGTCCAGCGCTTCTCCGGATCGCTCTCTTTGGCGAACAGCGCCCGGGTTTTCTCGACGAAGCGCTCAAGCGCGTTTTGCTTCTTGGCTTCCATGATCGCTTCCATGATCGGCTCCTTTCGTTGCGCCGGCTGCGCTTTCTTCCATTCCGTAAAACGCCGCGCAGTTGTCCCAGAGAATTTTCCGCTTGTCCTCGTCGGCGAGCGGCAGCTTGAGGAAACATTCCACCGCGCGCGGATAGCGCGAGTCGCCGTGCGGATAGTCGGTCGAGAAGACGATGCGGTCGCTGCCCATCTCTGCGATCATGTGCCGCGCCGGCGTCTCGTCGGGCTCGACGGCGACCCAGCACTGGCGCTTGAAATATTCGCTTGGCGCCATGGTCAGCTCGGGCATGAAGACGTCGCCCTCGCGCTCCCAGCCCTCGTCGAAGCGCCAGAGGAGCCACGGCACCCAGGAGCAGTTCGCTTCCAGGAACGCGACCTTAAGCTTCGGGTGGCGCGCGAGAATGCCGCCGCCGATGAAGCTGCCGAGGCCGAGCATCTGCTCGAACGGCTGCGCGTAGACGCGCCTGATCCCGAAGTTCGGCTCGAACCTGTCGCCGGTCTGGCGCGCGCGCGAGCCGGTCGCCTCGTGGAAGCCGACCGGAATGCCGAGCGCTTCGAGCGCGCTCCACAGCGGCTCGTAATACGGATCGTGCCAATTTTTTCCGTTGACGATGTTGGAGCGCAGAAACACCGCGCGGAAGCCCAATTCTTCGACGCACCGGCGGCTCTCGTCGACGGCGTCTTTGATATCGAAGACCGAGAGCATCCCGGCGCCGATCAGACGCGCCGGATCGCCTTTGCAGAAATCCGCCATCCAGTCGTTGTACGCGCGCGCGATCGCGGCGGCGAAGCGCGGCTCGCGCTCGGGATTGGTGAGCACGCTGAGGCCGCGGCTCGGAAAGAGCGCCGCGACGTCGATGCCCTCGCTGTCCATCGCGCCCAACTGCACGTCCGGCCCCCAGCCGCGCCGCGCGTCGTCGCGGTAGAGGATTTGATTCTTCTCGTAATTGCGGCCGCGGTGCGGCACGCCGCTCGTCCGCCGGCCGTTGGGCTCGCCGCCGGGAAAGATGACGCCCAGGTCGCGCACGTTGTCGGAGGTCCGGCCGCGCGGCGCGGCGGCCTTGAACTCCGGCGCGATGTAGCGCTCCCAGAGGTCGGGCGGCTCCATCACGTGGAGGTCGCTGTCGAAGACTTTGAATCCCTGCTTCATGGACCCTCCTATAGCACGCTTTTCACTGCGTGTAGACCCTGTCGATGAAGCCGCCATGATCGAGCTCGCGCACGATGCCGTCGTCCACCATGTCCTCGAAGCGCAGCCGCGCGCCGGGCTTGCGCGCGGCCGCCTCCTGGATCTGCGCCTCCATCCCCGGCCGCGTCACGAGCGGCACGCGATCGTAAAGTTTCGCGGCCGCGTTGTAGGAGTCCTCGAGATAGGCCGCGTTGGTGAGGCGGCTGTATTTGGAAACGATTTTCTTCGCCTCGTCCTTGCGGCTCTTGAAAAAGTGCATCGCCTCGATGTGGGCCATCACGACTTTCTTCACGGTCTCGCGCCGGCGCGTTAGAAAAGCCTTCGTCGTCGTCGCGCATATATAAGGAAACTCGAAGCGCGTCTTGAAGTCGGCGGTGCCGGCGAGAATCCGAAACGTCATGTTGGTGAGATGGATGACGCCGGGCGGCGACGGAAAGCCGGCGATCTTGCCGGTGCGAAACGCCGCCGCGCGCTCCGCCGGGCCGCCGACCTGTATGATCAGCACCTGCTTGTCCGGCTCAAGCCCCAATCCTTTGAGCAAGACGCGCGCCGCCACATCCGATGCGCTGCCGATCCGCC
>DATFWH010000383.1:0-9978 GCA_035259465.1 Binatia bacterium | reverse complement strand
AAGCTCCGGCAAATCGGTGTCCGGCGCGTCGAGCACCGCCTGCATCTCCTCGCGTGCGAGCAATTCGCCGCGTAAAGATTTGTCCGCCAGGTTGTCGTAGTCCATCGACATTTGTCCCTCTCAACCGTTGGCTTCTAACATGCGAAAACGATGCGTGCAACCGACACGCGCCGAATCAGAGTTTGTCTGCGAACATATTTTTATAATGACGGTACCAGTCGCTCTGAAACCGCTCTGTGGGATCGTACTTTTTCTTCAAACGCAAAAATTCGACGAACTGGGGATAGCAAGCCTCTATCTGCTTTCGCGTCGCCCAGCGGTGATACGTTAGGTAGTAGCTTCCTCCATGCTCGATGGCGCGATCGATGAGCCGGCGGAAGTCATCGACCGCCTTTGCAATGCCGGACTCGTTGTGAACGACATGAAGGTTGAAGATGACGCAGATGTATCTTTCTTTAGCCCAGGCTAGAAAGCTTTCTTCGTCTTTCTCGATTAAGCGCAAAACTCCGAAAATGACGTTAACGTCCTGCTCGCGACAGTCGCGTCGAACCGCCTCCAAAAAATGCATGAGCGCAGGGCGTGGCACGTAAAGCTCGGTGAGCATTTCGCTGCCTTTCTCGTTCATCTCCGCACGTCGATCAATCTCCGCATGGTAATCAGCGACGTAGGTGGTCAGCTGCTGTGTGTCCGACCAGTACAGTTGACCCGATGTGGAGATATAATAATTCGAGTACAATTCGAAGGCTTTTTTCTTGTCGGTGTGCGCGAGATAGGCGAGAGTCTTCCAGTCTTCGGCCGAGAGCGTCTTTTGGCCAAGCGGCACCGCGCGGTCGTCCGATACGGGACGATATCTGGAAGCTACGCCGCGGCGCAAAAAACCCTCCGATTCCGGGTCGGTCATGTACTGGAAGTCGCCATAGAGAGAACCGTCGCTTATGCGCTGTTCGAAGGCAGGGATAAGATCCTCCAGATCGATGACTTCGACAATGCGCTCGACCTTTTGCCGCAGTCCGAGGCGCAGTTGAACGGATGTGATTACGCCGAAGAGTCCATAGCCGCCGATGGCCAATCGAAAGAGCTCGGGATTTTCGCTGCGACTACACGTCCGCAACGCGCCGTTCGCGTCCATGAGGACAAAAGATTCTACGTTCGAGATTATCGGTTTGAAGCGCAGACCTCTACCGTGTGCGTTCGCGGCGAGCGCGCCGCCAATGCTCAATCGATCGGTTCCGGTTTGTTTCTGGAGGATGCCCCATTGTCGCTCTTCGCCTTCTTGCTTTGTTATTAGATAATCGACGAGTTCCGGCCATTGAATACCGGATTCGACCTCAATAATCCCGCGTGTTCGATCAAAGTTCAGAA
Source organism: Binatia bacterium (assembly GCA_035259465.1). Lineage (GTDB taxonomy): Bacteria > Desulfobacterota > Binatia > UBA9968 > UBA9968 > JAJPJQ01. Next base: position 8,616 of record DATFWH010000383.1, on the reverse strand, counting down.
CTCGATTCATGCCGTTCATATCGAGGAGCGTTGCTTCAGCGCAAAACTGCTGTCCACCCATGGCGTGCCGTCCGCCCGCGATACTAAGGGGTCGGCCTGCCAGGCGCGCTGTTTGTAGTTCCGCTTTAAGGCCGTCGACTGATCGAACCGGAACGATGCTGCGTACGCGAGTAGAATTAAGCTGCGCCTGGACATCGTTGACGATCGAGTAAGCTTCCCCTGTTGAAGTAAGTGTACAGCCGCCAACTCCCAACCCCCAGCCGATCCCGATGCCCATCGATTTTAGAAACTCTCGCCGCGTCAACACGATCACTCCTCTCGACCGATCAATGGTCCGTTGTCGGCTCCAGTGCCATCGCCTGCGCTTTTTTCAAGTCCGCCTTGCCCGAGCCGAGCAGGGGAATCTCCTCGACGCGGAGGAGATTTTCTTTTTTCGGAATCCAGAGCTTGGGCAGCGCGGTCTCGTTCAGCGCGCGCCAGAGCTCCTCGGGCGCGATATCCGGCGTCGAATATAGGACGGCCAGCCGCTCGCCTTTTTGCTCGTCGGGAACGGAGACGACGAGGGAGCTGCGCTCGCCCAAAATCTCGTTGACGGTCTCTTCGATTTTGACGTGAGGCACCATCTCACCGGCGATTTTGCTGAAGCGCGATACGCGGTCGGTGATGCGGATGAAGCCGTCGTCGTCGATCGCGGCGATGTCGCCGGTGACATACCAGCCGTCGCGGAAAACTTCCCGCGTCTTTTCTTCGTCGTCGAGATAGCCGATCATCCGGTTCGGTCCTTTGACGAGCAACAATCCCTCCGAATTGGACGGCAGAGGCGCGCCGCTCTCCGGATCGACGACCTTCGCGGCGACGCCCGGCAGCGGGTGGCCGACGGTGCCGAATTTTCTTCCCGTCTGCCGCTCGGCGCCGTCGGCGACGTCCGGAATGTTGACCGAGATCACCGGGCTCATCTCCGTCGCGCCGTACCCCTCCAAGAGATCGAGGCCGTACTTCTCTTTGAATTCGCGCGCGATCGGCTCGCGGAGCTTCTCGGCGCCGGTGACCGCGTAGCGCAGCGAGACGAACTGCTCGCGCGGAATTCTGCGCAGATACGAGGCGTAAAACGTCGGCGTGCTGATGAGAATGGTGGCGCGGTGCTTCTCAGCCAGCTCGCCGATTATTTTGCCGTCGAGCGGATTGAAATGATAAACGGCGCCGAACCCCGAGATCAGCGGGAACCACAGCGTGCCGGTGAAGCCGAACGAATGGAAGAACGGCAGCACGCCCAGCATGCGGTCTTCGTGCGACACGCGGAAGAGCTGCGCGAAGGATTCGATGTTGGAAAGCACGTTATCGTGCGAGAGCATGACGCCCTTCGGCGAGCCGGTGCTGCCGCTGGAGAAGATCACCGCGGCGAGCGCGTCCGCGAGCAGCTTGTCGTCGCCGTAGAGACGCATCAACAACCGCGCGGGCAAACTAAAGGCGAGCGCGGCCGCCCGGGCTTTCTCCTTCGGCTTAAGATCGCTGAGCAGCTCTTCGAGATCGATCATGCCTTCGACCTTGGCGAGCTTGGTGCGGGCGAGAAAGTGGCGCGAGGTGAGAATCGTCTTGATGCCGCAGCGCTGCCGCGCCTGTTCCAGCGCTTCGGTTCCCGCGGTGAAATTCAAATTCACCGCGGCCTTGCCGGCGATGGCAACGGCGAGGTTCGCGAGCGCGCCGCCGACCGATGCCGGAAACAGCAGGCCGATCATCGGCTCGCCTGCGCATTTTTCTTTAAGCCGGCGCGCGAGCAGAAGGCTCGCGACCAGTGCTCGGCCGTACGTGAGGCCGCGTCCGGTAGAGTCCGCCATGCAGAAAGAGAACCAATGCCGCTTCGCGGTCTTTATGAAGCGCAGCGGCAGCACGTCGCGCGCCGCGCGGCGGTAACGCGACGCCTCGCTGCCCAGTTCTGCGACCGCTTCGCGCGCGTCGTGCGCCGTCGCCGACGGCGGCAGCGGCGCGCCGAACGAGACGGTCACCGGATAGGGAATCCGCTCGGGCCGCTTCCAGAAGAAGCGGCCTTCCTTGAAGCTGAAGACGCTACCCCATACCCGGTCGAGATGCACCGGTATGACCGGGACGTTCATGTCTTCGACGATCTTCTCGAAGCCGCGCTTGAACGGCAGCAGGTTGCCGGTGCGGCTGATCCCGCCCTCGGCGAAGATGCACACGACGTGGCCTGCGGCTAATTCGTCGCGCGCCCGCCTAAGCGATTCGACGATCTCGCGCCGGCTCCGCGCCGAGACCGGGATCGCCTTCATCAGCCGCAGCAGCCAGTTGATCGAGCGCATCTCGTAGTACGGCGCGTACATCATGAAGCGAATGAAGCGCTGCACCGATGCGCCGACGAGCAGCGGGTCGGCGTAAGACACGTGATTGCAGACAAGCAGCGCCGGGCCGCGGAGCGGCACGTGCTCCTGGCCGGCGATGCGGATGCGGTAAATGGTGTGCGTGATCAGCCAGAGCGAAAAGCGCGCGAAATAATCCGGCACGAGCCGCAGGATCAGCGCCGTCGCGGCGAGCGTAAAGCATCCGAGCAGGAGCACGATGCGGTCGGGCGCAAAGCCGAGAGCGCTGCGTAAGAGCCAATGCGCGCCGGCGGCAAGCGCAATCGCGAGCGTATTCAGAAAATTGTTGGTGGCGATGAGGCGGCCTTTCTCGTCACGCCCGCTTCGCTGCTGCAGCAGCGCGTTCAGCGGCACGGCGAAAAGACCGCCGGAAAAACCGAGAGCGATCAGCGCCGCCGACGTCGCCGCGTAAGAATCTCCCGCGAAGGACAGCAGCACCAACGAAATTCCCATCGCGATGGAGCCCGCGGGCACGAGCCCCAGCTCCACTTTGTCGCCGGAGAGGCGGCCGGCCGCGAGGCTGCCGGCGCCGATGCCGATCGCGAGGAAAGTTCCCAGCAGCGTAATGTGCGACTCGTCGAGCGCGAGCAGCTCTTTGCCGAAGAACAGCGTGTCGAGCTGCACGAGCGCGCCGACAAACCAAAAATAAGAGATGCCGAGGACGGTCAGCCAGAGCGGACGGTCGGGATAGAGTCGTTTGATGCCGTCCCATATCTCTCCGAACGGATTCAGCCGCAGCCGCCGCGCCTCCGGCGACGCCGGCGGCACTTTGGTAATTCTCAGGCTCGTCCACGTGCCGATCGCGGCGATCGCGACCAGCAAGGCGCCGATCCACGCGGGTCGGTCTTTCCATGCCGTGTAGATCGGGCCGCTCAGCGACGTGCCGAGGATGATCGCGACGAACGTGCTCATTTCCAGGAGCCCGTTGCCCCGCGAGAGCTCCGTGCCGGGCAGCATCTCGGGCAGAATGCCGTATTTCGCCGGGCTAAAAAACGCCGTGTGAACGCCCATGAGAAAAACGATCGCGAGCATCGAATCGATGCCGCCGGCCGCAAAGGCGATCAATGCCAGCGTCATGACCAAGATCTCGAATATCTTGAACGCGACCAGCACGCTCCTTTTGCTGTAGACGTCGGCCATCTGGCCGGCGTAGCCGGAAAAAAGCGCCGACGGAAGGATGAAAAGGAGCGCGATGAGGTCGACGTAAAAACCGCCCGCGCCGCTGACGACCGCGTTCAGCGCGACCAGCGAGACCGCCATCTTATAGAAGTTGTCGTTGAAGGCGCCGAGAAACTGCGTCCAGAAAAACGCCGCGAAGCCCGGAAGCCTGAAAGTGTCGCTGTATTTTCCCGCGGGCATACAATCGCTATAGGCTGCCGCCGCCGGGTTCGGGAAATACTTTTCGCAGCGCCGCGTGCGTCGCGCCGGCCGAGACGATCGTGCCGGCGATCATTGCGGCGAGCCAGAGTTTCTCGGGCAGCCACGTCTGCGGACGCTCATCGCTGAAGCCGTACACGTAGTTCACGTTGACCGCAGCCTGGGGATTGCTCGCGGGCGCCGGCGGCGCGGGTCCGAACGCATAGCACACTACCAGCACGGTCACGATAAGAACGCCCTCGACGCCGAAGGACCGGCGGTCGTACCCGAAGCGCGCCAGCAACCATAGCAGCAAAAACGGCAGCCAGCCATGAAACGAGGAAAGCGCCCGCACGAACAGCGGAATGCGATGATCGAACATATAGTCGGTCATGCCGGTTATGTGGTGGCTGCTCACAAGGCGTACGCCGAAATCCGCGATCCAGAGAGTCTGCGGCAGCAGGATTCCGACCGCTTGTGCCCCGACGATAAGGGGACTCTCGAGCCAAAGGCCGACAAAGGTTAACAGCAGCGCGATATCGCAGAAGAACAGAAAATTCCACGGCGTGTAGGTAGTCCAGTAGTAGGGAACGAGGACGGCGACGAAGGCGCTGTAAGCCAGCTTGACGGACATCGGGATGCGCCGGCGCGCCGCGGCTTTGACGGACGCCGCCGCTGTGGTCCTATCCATCTCCCTCAAGTCCTTAGGCGAAAGTCTACTTCGACGCAATAAAGAATTCATGTCCACGGAATAGAGCAAGCGGGGTGCCAGGGGCGGACGGCTAAAAATCGGCGGTTTTCAGCGGGCAATCGGCTTTTCGCCGCCGCGACCGCCTAGACGGTTAGGCGGCTGCCGGGCGCCGATGGACAGCCGATTAGGCGGCGGAAATCTGGGGTTTGAGCGCGGCGAAGTCGCGGAACGCGATGCCGAGGTTTTTCAGGACCAGCGCCTGGCGATCGAAATAGTTTGCGCGCGCGGCCTCGCGGTAGCGCCGGCCGATGGCAGGGTATGCGAAAACCGGCAGGGGATAGTCGGTGCCGAAAAGCAGGCGCTCCTGAATCTCGGGATGGCGCTTCAGGACGAACAGCATGCCGGCGCGGTTCGGCAGCGTGAGCGCCGAAGCGTCGAGATAAAAGCGCGGATAGCGGGAGACGAACTCGCGCACGGTCTTGAGATGCGGCTCGTAGCCGAAAAGCCCCTGGCTGCAGCCGTGCGCGCCGATGACGGCGACGCCTTCTTCGAGCGCATTGCGCAGCCGCGCGGGATCGCCCGCCGACTGGTCGCGTCCGGCGAGGCTGAACTCGTAGCCGACGTGGCTCAAGAGCGGGAGCTTCAGGCGCGCGAGCGAGCGATAAAACGGCAGATAGCGAGGCTCGGCGGGATCGAAGCACTGCGCGTTGGGAAGGATTTTCACCAGCGCCGCGCCGCCGGCGGCGCAGCGCTCCAGCTCGTCGAGCGCGTCGCGCCGCTGCGGGTTCACCGACGCGCCGGCGAGAAAGCGGCCGGGATATTTTCCCGCGACTTCCAGCGCGTAGGTGTTCGAGACCAGAAAATCCGTTCGCGTCATGTCGAGATTGCCGCCGGCGTCGTAGACGCCGTCGAGCGCGAGCAGCACCGCTTTCTCGACCAGCGTCGCACGCTGAAGCTCGCGTAGTAAGCGCTCGACATAAAATGCATTCGCCTCGGCCGGCTTGCGGAAATCCACGCCGAACTTCCACGCGATGAAGCGCGACAGCGGCCGACGCAGCATCTTCTCCGAGATGTAACAGCCGTTGCCGCCGTCCGGCAGCGCCGCGAGGTGAACATGGACGTCGGTCACGGCCTCCGATTATAGAGGCGGGGGCGCCGAATATCCACGCACTTACGACGCAGCCGGCAGCGCGAAGTATTCGTCGCTCTCGGCCTCGGCGCGGCGCCCGTGGATGCTTCCGCTCACGCGATGCGCGCGAAAATCTTGAACGCCGCCCAGCCGAGCGCTACGCCCGCAGGGAGATCGGCGACGTAGTGCTGCTTCGTGAAGACGGCGCTTGCTGCGATGAGGACGGGAAAGACGAGCGCCCATGCGCCGAGCTGCGGATACAAATAAAGCGCCGTCAGCGTGGCGACCGAGACGTGCATGCTGGGAAAGCAGTTCGACGGCGCGTCGACGCGCTGTACATAGGCGAGGAAGCGCTCGGCGAGCGTCCGGCGCGCGTTGAGCTGCCGCCAGCTCGCCGGGGTGGTCACCGGAAAAGCGATGAAGAACGCCATCTGCAGCCCGAGCAGTAAGAGGAAGCTCGCCGCGACGCGCGTGAACTGGGCAGACGAATCGACGATCCAGTTGAGATAGAGAATCGCGGGATAATAGAGGAAGCTGTAAACCCACACCCAGTTCGGCCGGTAGGGGATGCGCTCGTCGAGCTTAAGCTTCAGCTCGCGCGGCGCCGCCAGCGGATGGCGCTGGCACCAGAAATAAAACTGGTACGCGCCGACGATGAGAAAGACGCTGAGCATCAGATTCAGCGAGTAGTCGGTGAAATTCATGGCGTCCTCCTGTGCAAGGCCAAAGAGCAACGAAGATGCCAGGCGGCGCCGGGTTAGAAATGGACGAAAAGACGTGAAAAACCCCGCGAGATCGGAGAACTGCGTCTAGATGTTTAGGCGGTAGGGGACCGCGGGTGACTAGAGTTTTAGGCGGTCGGTCCGCGAGGCGTGCTCGACTAAGCTAAGGACAGGCTCCGTCGAGGGTCTTTGTCTTTCGCGCGCAACCTGGCTTATATCTATCTGCGGCCCAAGGGGGGTACCCCTATATAGGAGCGGAGGTTTTTATCGCGCAGAAATCAAAAATCGTACTTACGCTATACGGATGGGTCGTCATAATTTTATTCGGATGCACGACGGCAGCGATCGAGAAGAAGTGCGGCGCCGTTCCTCGGCCGGCTCAGTCATTGGACGTCGACGGTGTGTCGGTCAATTTTCAGGCCGACCTGAAGCCGAATCGATCCCCGACGATCGTTTTGATCCACGGTTTCGGCGGTAGTCTCGAAACCTGGCACGACATCTATCCGGGTTTGGCGGCTGAATTTTCGACCGTCCGATTGGATCTAAGAGGTTCGGGGTTTACCTCAAAGCCAAAAGACCAAAAATATTCGCCCGACGATCAAGCGGAATTCTTGATTCACTTTCTCGAGAGACTTGGATTGAGGCGTGTCGTGCTCGTCGGTCACTCGCTCGGCGGCGAGATTGCATTGGTGACCTATCTGAAACTCAAGGACCACCCGCAGACATTGACCATCGACGGTTTGGTGTTGCTCGACAGCGCAGGGTATGTGCAGAAACAGCCGGCCTTCGTTGCCGCGACAAAAAATCCCATCTCTCATTTTTTAATGTCGTATTCCATTCCTCCACAGCTTCGCGCGAGACTCATGCTGGATGCGCTATTCGCTGTCGACGAGCAAGTTACGCCGGATCGAATTTGCCGCTACGCGTACTTTATGGATATGCGGGAAACCAGACATCCAATGGAGCAGACGGCCAAGCTGATAGAGCCACCCGACGCAAAGTCCAATGAGCTGCGCTTTAAAGACATCGACGTCCCGACTTTAATCATCTGGGGAGGGAATGATCCGGGGCTGCCGGTTGAAAACGCTCAGCGCTTCCATAGCGATATTCGCCGGTCGAAATTAGTCATTCTGGAAAAGACCGGGCATGTGCCTCAGGAAGAACGGCCGCAGGAGGTTCTTCAGCAGCTGAAAACATTCCTGTCGGAGCTTCGATGATCGTTCTTTAAGACGCTTTCCCGCGCAAGCCGTACGCCTTCATCTTATTCTGCAGCGTCGCGCGGCTCACGCCGAGCGCCTTGGCGGCGCGCGTGACGTTGCCGCCGCTCGCGGCGAGCGCGTCGGCGATCGCCTTTTTCTCGATCGCGTCGGCGGACGCGCGCGCGATGCCTTTCAAGTCCTTCGGCGCCGCGGCGCGGGGCGGTGCTTCGGCGCGCATGTCCGCCGGCAGGTCCGCGACGTCGAGGTCCTCCCCCTTGGCCACGACCGCCATGCGCTGCACCACGTTCTCCAGCTCGCGCACATTGCCCGGCCATTGCCAGGCGATCAGGAGCGCCATCGCCTGCGGCGTCGCGCCGCGGATATTTTTGTGCAAGCGCACGTTGCTCTTCTCGATGAAATGGGCGACGAGGGGCGGAATGTCCTCGGCGCGATCGCGCAGCGGCAGGACCGTGAGCGGAAAGACGTTGAGACGGTAATAGAGGTCCTGGCGGAACTTACCGGATTTGACGAGATCGTCGAGCTTACGGTTCGTCGCGGCGACGACGCGGACATCGACCTTGATCGTCTCGCGCCCGCCGACGCGCTGGAACTCGCCTTCCTGGAGGACGCGCAAGAGCTTCACCTGCGTGCCGGACGAGGTTTCGCCGATCTCGTCGAGAAACAGCGTGCCCCCGTGGGCCGCCTCGAAGATGCCCTTGCGCTGCGCCGCCGCGCCGGTGAAGGCGCCTTTCTCGTGGCCGAACAGCTCGCTCTCCAGGAGGGTTTCCGAGAGGGCGCCGCAGTTGACGCCGATGAACGGCTGCGCGGCGCGCACGCTCTGGTAATGGATCGCGCGCGCGATCAATTCCTTCCCCGTCCCCGTCTCGCCCTCGATCAAGGCCGTCACGTCCGTTTCGGCGATCGAGCGAACGAGGCCGAAAAGCTCCTGCATCGCCTTGCTCCGGCCGATCATGCCCGCGAGGCCGTATTCCTGCGCGACCGCGCGCCGGAGCCGGAGATTCTCGCGCTGCAAGCGCGCCTTCTCGGTCGAGAACTCGGCCATGCGTATGTGGCTCTGCTTCAGCTGCTTCAAATGGTCGAAGAGCAGGCGCGAGACCTCTTTGCGGATCGCGTCGGCCGACATCTC
>DATFWH010000382.1:0-3083 GCA_035259465.1 Binatia bacterium | reverse complement strand
GTCGACGAAAAAGCGCGGGGTCGGCGATGACGCCGTACTTGATAACTTCGGCCAAGCCGGCCACGACTTCCCGCTTAGGCAGCGAGCGCAGCGCGCCGACGTCGATCCAGACCAGGCGCGGCTGATAAAAAGCGCCGATGAGATTTTTTCCTTCTTGGTGATTGACGCCCGTCTTCCCGCCGATGCTCGAATCGACCTGCGCGAGAAGCGTGGTCGGCACCTGCACATACGGTACGCCGCGGAGATAGCTCGCGGCGGCGAAGCCGGTCACATCGCCGACCACGCCGCCGCCCAGCGCGACGAGCGCCGAGCCGCGATCGAACCGGGCGGCAACGAGTCGGTCGTAGATCGCGTCGACGGCGTCGAGATTCTTGTGCTCCTCGCCGGCCGGCAGGAGAATGCCCTCCGTCTCGAAGCCGGCCTGCCGGAGCGACTCTTCAACGGGCTTTAAATACAAATCGGCGACGGCCCGGTCGGTGACGACGGCGGCTTTCCTGCCGAGCCCGGCGCGGCGCATCGCCGCGCCGAGCTCCGGCAGATTTTTTTCGCCGACCGAGATCGCATACGAGCGGTCGCCGAGATCGACGTTGATCGTGCGCATGGACGGAGTCATTGGGCGACTCGGAGCACTTCTTCCACAACCTGGTCGACGGAAAGATTTTCAGTATCGATCGTCGCGTGCGCCTGCGCATAGACGGGGGCGCGCCGGCTCATGAGCTCGCGCACGCGCGTTTCGCGGTCCGTGACGTCGAGCAGCGGCCGCTTGTTCCCGCTGACCCGGCCGAGAATCGTCTCGGGCTTCGCCGTCAGGCAGACGAGCAGGGCTTTTGTTTTCAATAAGGCGAGGTTCTCTTCGTCCATCACCGCACCGCCGCCGGTGGCGATCACCTGGCGCTCCTTCGCGAGAATCTCCCGCAGCTTTTGTTTTTCGAGAACCCGAAAGCGCGCCTCGCCGTCACGGCGGAAAATCTCCTGGACCTTGCGGCCTTCGTCGCGCTCGATGGCGCGGTCGACGTCTACGAAGCGCCATCCGAGGCGGCGCGCGAGCTTTCGGCCCACCTGTGTCTTGCCGACCGCCATGAAGCCGGTGAGCGCGATGTTTTTTGGAGCGCTCGCGGGCACAAAGGGCTCAGAAGCGCTTGATCTGCTCGAGGTAGCCTTCGTAATTGCGCTTGATCTCGCGCAGCGAGTCGCCGCCGAATTTTTCCAGAAACGCGGCCGCAAGCTCGAACGCCACGACCGACTCGCCCACGACCGCCGCGGCCGGCGCGGCGCAGACGTCGGAGCGCTCGACCGACGCGTCGGCCGGCGCCTTCGAGCGCATGTCAACGGAGTGCAGCGGGCTCATCAAGGTAGAGATCGGCTTCATCGCTACGCGCGCGACGAGCGGCGCACCGTTGGTCATGCCCCCCTCGGTGCCGCCGGAGTTGTTGCTGCCGCGGTAGAAGCCCGTGGGAACGATGCGCGGCGTGCCTTCGCTGACCATTTTTTGCGGATCGAAGAAAATCTCGTCGTGCACCTGCGAGCCGCGACGACGCGCCATCTCAAAGCCGAGGCCGATCTCGACGCCCTTCATTGCCTGAATGCTCATGAGCGCGCGCGCGAGCCGGCCGTCGAGCTTCATGTCCCACTGCGTGTGAGTGCCGAGACCTGGCGGCACCCCCAGCGCGACGACTTCGAAGACGCCGCCCAAGGTATCGCCTCTTTTCTTACAGTCTTCGATCAGCTCGATCATGCGCGCCTCGGCGCGCTGATCGGCGACCCGAACCGGCGACTCTTCCGCGCGGGCGTAGGTCTCCTCGTAAGTGAGGCCCTCGGTTTGCGCCTCGATGCCGCCGAGCGAGCGAAGATAGCCCATGATTCTGATGCCGAACGGAGCCAGCAGCTGCTTGCTGAACGAGCCGACCGCGGTGCGCGTAACGGTATCGCGCGCGCTCGCGCGTTCGAGAATGTTGCGTATGTCGGAATGGTCGTATTTGAGGACGCCGTTCAAGTCCGCGTGGCCCGGGCGCGGCTTGGTGACGGCGATCGTTTCGTCGCGGTCCTCCGGCGCGGCGGACATCTTCTTGGTCCAGTTCTTCCAGTCGCGGTTCTCGATGCCGAGCGCAACCGGCGACCCGAGCGTCTCACCCCAGCGGATGCCGGAGCGGATCGTCGCCTCGTCCTTCTCGATCAGCATCCGGCCTCCGCGGCCGTAGCCCTGCTGCCTGCGCCAGAGGTCGTGATTGATCCCGGCGAGGTCGATCGGGAAGCCCGCGGGCACGCCATCGATGATCGCCGTGAGACACGGCCCGTGCGATTCTCCCGCGGTAAAATAACGCAGCATGGGCCTTATATTACTCCATTCGCCAGGGAGGTGCCACTGGCGGGCCGAAAACAGCTCCGGCGCGAGGAGGCTCGCGCCGGAGTCTTGGGAATGTAAAGTTATTGGAGAGGTGCGGCTTACGCGCCGTCGGTCTGTCGCATGCGGTTCCGCCACAGGTCTTCGGCCGCCGGCAGATTGCTCGAGCCGGCCGAAATCACGCGCGGCGTAATGAAGACCATGAGCTCGCTGAATTCGTTCTTGATCGTCTGAGTCTTGAAAAGCCAGCCGAAAAACGGGACGTCCTTGAACCAGGGCACGCCGCTCTCGTTGAAGCTCTTGTTCTCGCGCATGATGCCGCCGAGCACAAGCGTCTCTCCGTCGCGCAAGAGCACATTGGCGAGCGCCTCTCGGCTGAGCTCGTCCGGTATCTGGGCTCCCTCCGATTTGGTTCCGAGGGTGCTGGATTTGACGTTCACGTTCAAAAGGACGAAGCCGTCGCTCGAGACCTGCGGCGTCACCGTGAGCACGATGCCGACGGGGATCTTCTCGGTCGCGACCGCCGCGCCGGCCGCCGCGCCGGTGCCGCTGGCGATGTTGGTCGTGCCGGTAGGCAGCGCCACACGCACGATCTGGAGACTTTGGATGGTCGAGGCGACGTTGTTGAGCGTCACCACCGACGGACGCGAGAGCACTCGCACCTTGCCTTCGGTTTCGGCGGCCGTGAGCTTCAGGTTGAGGTCCTTGAAGCCGGCGAACCGCTGTTGGAAGATGGAGAGTG
>DATFWH010000381.1:0-2383 GCA_035259465.1 Binatia bacterium | reverse complement strand
TCGCTCGCGCGCTTCGACGGCATCAACCAGGAGCCGCTCGATGCGCGCGGCGAATTCGTCGACATGAACGGCAACGGCGTTCGCGATAAGCGCGAGAATTTAACCCAGGCGTGGCAGCGCGCCGGCCTGCTCAAAAAAGGCGAGGCGTTCAACCGCAACATTTATGTGAATTGCGTCAAGGCGGCGGCGGGAAAGCTCGTCAAGGAAGGTCTCTTACCGCAGAAGGTCGCCGAGGATTACGCCGAGCAGGCGGCGAAGGTTTCGCTGCCCGATCTGCGCTCGAACTGAGGCGCTTACTCTGCGCCGAACAGCGCGACGAGGTTCGCTTCCGGATCGCGCAGCACCATCTGCCGCTTGCCGGCGTCGAGCCAGTCCGGCTCCCAGCCGACGGCGGCGTCGAGCGTCTTTAACCGCTCGGCGGTCGCGCCGTGCGCGGCGAGACCGTAGCCGTAGAGTCCGGCACCGGCGCGCTTCAGCAACACGAGCTGCATGACGCCGTCGGTCAAAACGACGCCATCGCTAAAATTCCTCGCCGCGAGGCCGAAGACGTCCATATAAAATTCCGCCAGGTGCTCCGGTTTTTTTGTCAGAATGACGAGGCGGCGCACGGCATTCATCGCGCCGTCGGCGCTCGGCTTTTCCAGCCGCTCCGCCGGGATTGTGTCGTAGCCCCGCGAAGAGAGATCGATCGGGTTGCCCTCGGGATCGTGCACGCGCCAGTCGGTGAACGACCTTCCGGCCGGCCGCGCGTTGACTTTGGAGGCGCCGGCACGCTCCAGCACCGGCCTCAGCGCGTCCACGTTATCGACCAGGAAGCCGAAATGGTTCAAGCCCATCGGCCCGTTCGCCGACGGCGGATTGATCGCGAGAAAGAGATAGCCGTCCCACAAATCGACCGCTCGCCGATTGCTCAAAACTTCACGCAGACCGAACGCGCGCTTGTAAAAGTCCGCAAGTGCGCGCGGATTGGCTGAGCGCACCGCGATATGGACGAGTCTTGCCGGTGTCATCTTTCCTCCGATGCCTACAGCGCCCCCGCGGCCGCGCGGTCAAGTAGTCCGGCGCGGTCGAAGCCGCGCAGCAGCCGGTCGTCGATCAACTCTTCGGTTTTCACCGCGGCGATCTTGTTATTCGACTGCCCGAGAATGCGCTTGATGTTGTTGAGGCCCGCGAGCGACGGAAACGGCTTCCGGCGCAGATTGCCGCTCAAGACCTGATAACCTTCATCCAGCGCCGCCGGATTCGTCTCTCGCAGATACGATCCCAGCATCTTCAACACCGCCGGCTTGTTCTCCGGCGCGTTGATGAAGCTCTGGCACTCCAGCAGCGCTTTCAGCAGGCTCTCGACCATCGCTTGGTTCTCGCGCAAAAAACGCGCCGATACAACCACGCCCGCGCCGAGAAACGGAAGCTTCGCGCGGGCGAGATCGACGATCACGCTGAAGCCTTTCGCCTGGAGCGCGCGGCTGTAGTTGCCCTGGAGGATCGCCGCGTCGACCGCGCCCTGCTCGAGCGCGTTGAAGCGGCTCGTCTGGTTCGCCATCGCGATCACCTGGATGCGATCGCGCTTCTCATCCAAGCCGAGGTATTCGAAGGCGAGCTTGGCCGCCATCCACGGCGTCCCGCCGAGCGAGCCGACGCCGAATTTCTTACCCTTCAGCGCTTCGACGTTTTTGATCTCCGGCCGCGCGACGATGTCGTAGTTGAGCTCGGCGTCGTAGGACGCGACGAGCTTCAGCAGCACGCCCTCGGCGGCGGCGTTGATCACCGCGGAGCCGCCGATGTAGCCGAACTGGATGTTGCCTGCCGCGAGTCCGGCGGTCGCCGTCGCGCTGCTGCGCACCAGCACGACCTCGGGGTCGAGCCCGTATTTGCGGTAGAATCCCTGCGCGCGCGCGATCTCGAGAAACGCCGAGTTGGGGTTGATCGAGCTGTAGGCGACGACGGCGCCCGCCGCGGCGTAAGCAGCCGATGCCGCCGCCAGACACAACGTGACTGCCATGAAAAACGCGCGCAGCATTCTTATCCGCCGGCAGGGAGGCCGAAGATGTCGCGGAAAAGCTCGATCGACTGCGCGAGATTCTCGTCCTCGACGTCCTGGCCGACGCGCGCGAAGCCGCGGAAAAGCCGCGGCGGGTCGGGTTCGACGTCGATGCGCGCAGGGATGCGGTTCATCTCGCGCAGCTTTAATTGCGAGCTTTTCGAGAAGAGAAAATCGATGAAGAGCTTCGCCGCCGCCGGGTGCGGCGGCTTTGCCGCCATGCTGACGCTGTCGAAGATGAACACCACCGGCTCGAGGGCGACCCAATCGATCGGCGCGCCCCTGCTCGTGTAGCCCTGCACGTGCGGGCCGTAGGCGATCGTGAGCGGAAACTCGCCGGCC
>DATFWH010000380.1:0-13540 GCA_035259465.1 Binatia bacterium | reverse complement strand
GCCGCGCGCAGCCGTTCGATGGCGAAATCATCGTCGGCCTTTGTTTTCGCGCCGCTGAAATGAACGGGCCTTCCGACGACCACGCTACGCCCGAGTTCCCCTAGCTGAGCTTCCGCCGCGGTCTTAAGCTTTCGGATGAATATCCCGATCAAATCTTCCAGAGAAAACGTCTGTCCCAGGATACTCGTCTGTCGAAATAGGCGGCTCGGAAGATGCGACTTCATCGACTGGATGAGACGTCCGCGACTTCCGGATTTTAGATAAGCCGCTATGGCATCCGGGCCGGCGACCGCTCGCGGCGCGCCGTCGGACGCTGATGTTTCCGGATCGAAGTAGAGGAGCGAGCGGAACGTCTCCGTGGACGAGCCTCCGGCTTCGAATGTCGCCAGCCGTGCCGTTCCGTCGCGCTCCGCCACCGCGAGAGCGCTGTTCGTCGTGCCGAAATCCAATCCGACAGCGGTTATGTCGCCCATCGCCGCTGCTGAACTCAGAGACCGGCCACGCCGTTGACAATGCCGCGGCAGACTTTCGCCATGAACTCAAGGTCGAGGGTCTCGATGGTGTCGAAAGCCGTGTGATAGTTCGGATTGCGCATGAATGCCGTGTCGGTGAGGAGCAGCGCCGGAAACCCCGCGTCCCAGAAGGGCGCATGGTCGCTGAGACGCACTTGCGGCACGAGAAATCCGTTCCCGATGACGGACAGGGTCTCGACGGGAAGGCCGTCGATTTCTTTGAGCGCGGAGGCGAAACTCTTTAGCAGCGCGGCGGAGCGCCGATTCCCGACGACGGCGATGAAATCCGCCCGGTCGGGATAGAACCAGCCGAAGCCGGGAGGATATCTTTGACTTCCGGGACGCCTGTCCGTGTATCCCAGCATCTCGAGCGAAAGCATACCCGCGACGGTCGCGCCTTCCGACTTCAGGCGTTTGGCCAAATGGCTGCTGCCGATCATATTGAGCTCTTCGAGATTGAAAGCGCAGAAGAGCACTTCGTTGCGGAGTTTCATCCGGGAGAGAACTCGGGCGGCCTCCAGCAGCGCCGCCACGCCGCTGGCGTTGTCGTCCGCGCCGGGCGATCCTTGGACCGAGTCGAAATGCGCGCCGAGCACGACGAGCGGCGCCCGCTGCGGGGCGGACGTGCGTGCGATGACGTTCCGAAAGCTTCTTCCACGGTATGAAAAAAAATCGCTTTCGACGCGGAGTCCCATCGCGGCGAGTTCCTCTTCGAGATACTGTTCAACGGCCGAAAGACGCGCTGCGCTCTTCGACGTCGCCGGACTCCTTTCGCCGACGATGCGATCGAGGCGCGCTCTGAGCTCGGCCGCGGTGATGTTGAGGCTCGCGGCGCTCATGCGGCGGGCGGCCGGACCGGGATGCCTCTATCGGAGAGAAACCGCTTGCATTCGGCGATGGTATATTCGCGATAGTGAAAAATGGAGGCAGCGAGCGCCGCGCTCGCCTTGCCCGCGGTCAGGCCTTCGAAAATGTGCTCGAGATTGCCGACGCCGCCGGAAGCGATCACGGGGATCGGAACCCGTTCGGATACCGCGCGCGTGAGCTCGATGTCGTAGCCATTTTTTGTGCCGTCCCGGTCCATGCTGGTGAGAAGAATTTCGCCGGCGCCGTAGCCGGCCATCTTCTCGGTCCATTGGCAGGCATCGATCCCCGTCGGTTTTCTTCCGCCGTGCGTAAAGACTTCCCAGCCTCCGTTGCTCCGCTTGGCGTCGATCGCGACGACGATGCACTGGCTGCCGAAAGTCTCCGCGGCCTCGCGGACGAATTCCGGCCGCGCTACCGCGCCGGTGTTGATCGACACCTTGTCGGCGCCGGCCCGGAGCAGCTGCTTGATGTCTTCCAGGCGGTTGATGCCGCCGCCGACGGTGAGCGGCATGAAAACCTCGTCGGCGGTGCGTCCGACCACGTCGAGAATAATTCCCCGCTTTTCGTGCGAAGCGGTGATATCGAGGAAGCAAAGCTCGTCGGCGCCCTCGCGGTCGTAGATGCGCGCAACTTCCACCGGATCGCCGGCGTCGCGGAGGCCGAGGAATTTGACCCCTTTAACGACGCGTCCCGCGTCGACGTCAAGGCAGGGAATGATGCGCTTGGCGAGCATAAAAAAGCAGTTTAACCGACGGTCTCCAACCGCTCAAGAGAGAAAATCACTCATAGAGTCGCGCTTCGCGATCGTATCGTGTATTTTAGCGGGAATTCATTTACGGTTCATTCCTCGATGGAGCAATATGTATGGCTTGTGCCGGTCGGATTTGTCATCGGCGCCTACGGGACCCTCATCGGAGCAGGGGGCGGCTTTGTTCTCGTGCCGCTGTTGCTGTTGGCCTATCCATCGGCAAGCGCCGATACGATCACGAGTATCTCTCTCGCGGTCGTTTTCTTCAACGCGCTTTCCGGCTCGATCGCCTACGCACGCGCTCGACGCATCGACTATTACTCCGGGGGTCTTTTTTCGCTGGCGGCCGTACCCGGAGCGGTTTTGGGCGCGCTCACGACGGCTTTTATTCCGCGGCGTTTCTTCGACGTTTTGATTGGGATCTTGATGCTCGGAGCGGCGATCTTTCTGTTCTGCCGCCCGACCGGCGAAAAGGCGCCCCGCCAGCCCAGGACCAGCGAATTTAAGCGGCGCGTCGTTGAAGCCGACGACACCGAGCATATCTTTTACTACAATCGCGCGCTCGGCGTAGGACTCAGCTTGATCGTCGGATATCTATCGAGCCTCCTTGGCATCGGCGGTGGCTTCATTCATGTTCCTGCGCTTGTCGGTTTGTTGAATTTCCCGGTCCATGTCGCGACCGCGACCTCACATTTTATTCTTTCGGTCATGGCGCTGGCCGGCACTTTGACGCATATCGTGACGGGGGCGTTTCAAAGCGGCGTGCGGCGGACGATCATGCTTTCTTTGGGCGTCGTAATAGGCGCGCAGTTCGGCGCTCGTCTATCAAACCATATCAAAGGGGATTGGATCATCCGCGGCCTCGCCGTCGCTTTGGCTCTCGTCGGTTTACGTCTCCTTTGGTCCGCCATTTAGGCTCAGTAATAAAACCTTGCCACAGATGATCCGACAAAATCCCCATCGTCGTGCTTGACAAGGCACGGCGGATTAAAGTATAGGCCTTAAGTCGTAGATAATGAAATACGCTTAAGGTCGTAAATAAACCCGGGGAGGCTCAATGAAGACTCTATTTTCGGTCGTCGGATTCGCTCTGCTCTACGTTATCTTCGCGCTCTCATCCTGCGCCACGCAGCAGGAGTCGAAGACGTCCTCGGATAAGCCGGCGGCTACCGCCGAAGCGAAGCCTCAGGCACCGGCCGAGAAAGCGCCGGCAAAGGCCGAGACGAAGGGGGAGAAGAAAGCCGAGGCGAAGGCCGAGACTAAAGGCGAAGAGGCGAAAGCCAAGGCCGAAAAGGTCAAGGGCGACGTCGGCTTGCTCGACACGGATAAGAACTACATGATCCTGGTTACGAAAGAGGGCAAGCTGGTCACGCTCGACTTCGATCAGAAGACCAAGGCGACCATGCTGGAAGAAAAGCCCGCGAAGATGAGCGACGTCGGTCTCGGCTCCGCCGCCGATGTCGAGTACGTTACGAAAGGCGAAAAAAAGATTGTGACGAAAATGGAGTTCAAGCCGGCGAAAGGCGAATAAGCGCCTGCCGGCTCGATCCTTGACGTCACGCTTTTAGGCGGGGAGCGGTATCGTGAAGGACAGCCGGGTGCCTTTGCCGACACCGGCTTGGACATCGAAGCTCCCGCCCAGCTTTCGGACTCTCTCCTCCATAGACCGGAGTCCTAGGGTGCCGTTGGAGGCGCGATGCTCGGCGTCAAAGCCGATGCCATCGTCCTCTACGGCACCGCGGATCTGCTGGTCCGCAACTCGAAGCAGCACCGCCGCCCTCGAAGCATGAGCGTGCTTAGCGATATTCATCACGCCTTCGCGTATTACATAATATAGCTCCCGTTCCGCGTCCGGCGGCAAATTCAGCTCCTCGGGCTCGTTATCCAGAATGGCGTGAACGCCGAGGCCGTCCCGCAAAAAGCCTAGGTCTTGTTTCAGGCTTTCGATCAGCGTTCCCGGCGCGAGGACACAGACCTCTTTGCCAGAAAGAAAGTCGCGGATTTCGGCGATTGAGTGCGTTGTCATCTCCTGCATCGATCGAAGCTCGCGTGCGCTTTCATCCGGCCCTGAAGAGAGATTGCGAGCGCAGGCCTCGAGCCGTAACGATAGCGTGGCGAGCGTCTGCAGGAGCCGGTCATGGAGCTCGCGGGCGATTCTGCCCCGCTCTTCTTTTGCCGCCGCGTCAGCCGCAGTCTTGTACAGAGCCGCGAGCTTGCGGCTCTGTTTCTGCTCGAATTCGCTGAGAAGTCCAAAAATATACGCGAGAAACAGCAGATAGATGCTTCGAATAATGAAGATGTCGAGCGCCAATGGGTCTTCGGAGGCGTGATGGAATCGAATAAGGCCATAGAGACAGAGGCCGATCAGCGCCGTCAGCACGCCGCCTCGGATCCCATGCCGCGAACTCGCCGTCATAACCGGGAAAAAGTAGTAAGCGAAAAAAGGAGTCGGAGACCCGGTAGAAAAAACGATAACCGTGATCCATACCAGATCGAGACAGGTCGTGACGGGCGCCAACCAGGAAAGATTAAGCCGTCCGCCCGCGGAAGCGGCGCGCGAGACGATGATCGATACGAGCAGCGAATAGAGAAAAAATGTTACCAGAGAGGCCTGCGACAGCAGTGGAAACCGGGCGACGCGCTCGGGGTTGAGCGTGACGACAAAGAGTGCCGCGATCGAAAAGCCCAGACGGACCCAGGCGAGGATTTTCTCTTTTTGATTCAGCCACTGATCCTGAGGATTCATATCTGTTAGGGGGTCGTGGCGGCGGACTTTTATCCGCGCGCTTTGCGCTTTAAGACGCCCGCGGTCGGGGATGCCTCGGACGGTCGGTTCATGATCAGCAGGGCCGCTTTGAAGCGGTTGTTGACCTTCAGCTTGTCGAAGATATTCGTCAGATGGGTTTTGACGGTCTTTTCGCTGATGAAAATCCGCTTCCCTATCTCCTCGTTGGTGAGGCCCTCGGCGACGAGGCGGAGTATTTCGTGCTCGCGCTTCGTAAGCGTCTTGATGGGTTCGGACATATGCTCGAGAACCACGCCGCCGCGCTGGGCTTGAGCGATGTCTTCAAACGCTTCTGCCGACGGGGTCTCCTTGTCGATCCAGACTCCGCCGTTATGCACTGTTTTGATCGCGTCGAGCAAAATGGGCGAAGACACGCCCTTCATGACGTAGCCCGTAGCGCCGCCTTTGGCCGCGTTCAAAATATTTTCATCTTCGGAAAATGCAGTCAGGATGATCGTTTTCGTCGATTTGCTGCATTCGTTGACGTCGAGCAACGTCTGGACGACATCGCCTCTCGGCATCTTGAGGTCTAAAAGCAAGACGTCGGGCTTCGAGCGCTCGACAATCTTTGCCACCTCGTCGCCGCGGGCCGCCTCTCCCACGACTAGGACTTCGCGCTCCATCGAAAGAATCTTTTTCAGACCCTCACGGAACAGAGCGTGGTCGTCGGCGATTACAACTTTGATCGGGCCCATATTGAGGCGTGGTAAAAAATACCTGAATTTACGAACCATGCCAACATTTTTCTCGCCCTTTAAGTTTACTACTACAACTTAAGTCTTATAAAGCCCAGCCTTCAAACGAGCAAAATCATACCTAAAGAGTATTGCGGAAGGCTGGTCGCTCGATTAAGTGTACGCTACAGCATTGACTTTACGAAGGAGGAAACCTTGCCCATGAAGCGGAATTGGCTGTTGTTCGTCGCGTTTGTTTTCGCTGTGTCTTTCGCAGTGAGTTTTCCTTTGATCGCGCAAGAGGAGAAAGGCGAAAAGGCAAAGGCGGGTGATGGCGAGAAGAAGGCGGAAGGTGGCGAAAAGGCGAAAGCCGAAAAAGCCAAGGGCGACGTCGGCCTGCTCGATACCGATAAGAATTATATGATTCTAGTCACCAAGGAAGGCAAGTTGATTACGCTGGATTTCGATCAGAAGACCAAAGTGACGATGCTCGAAGAGAAAGATGTTAAGATGGGGGACGTGGGTCTCGGCTCCGCCGCCGATGTCGAATACGTGACCAAGGGCGAGAAGAAGATGGTCACGAAGATGGAGTTCAGGCCGGCCAAAGGCGAATAACGGCACATCCTACACGACTGTAAACGACGGGCAGGTTTCGGTTTTCAAAACTGAAACCTGCCCTTTTTTTTGCGGCAAATTCGGCATCTCCCGGCTAACTTCATCTCACTCGACGATCGCGATTACGAAATCCAGAACGTTCGTGCCGGTCGGTCCCGGTCGAAAGAGGTCGCCGAGACGCCGAAAAAAATGATACGAGTCGTTGCGCCGAAGGGCTGCCGAGGGATTTAGTCCGAGCCGCCGCGCCCTTGCAACCGTGGTTGCGTCCACGAATGCGCCCGCGGCGTCGGTCGGGCCGTCGCTGCCGTCACTCGCCGCGCTCAGTAGATAAATTCCCCCGCTCCCGACAAGATCGATAGCGCTCGCGAGTGCAAACTCCTGGTTGCGGCCCCCCAAGCCTTTGCCTCTCACCCGGACCGTAGTCTCGCCCCCGAGCATCAGGCAAAGCGGCCGGCGGGATTTTCTTCGCGCCAGTTTTTTGACTTTCGCCACGAGCTCGCGCGCGCGCTCCCGCGCGGCGCCTTCGACGCTGGAATCAAGAATCGTTGTTTTGAAGCCCAGAGCTTCGGCCTTTTCTTTGCCCGCCCTGAGCGCGGCGCGGTTGTCGGCGAGCAGAGCGAAGCCGCTTTTCCGCGATAGAGCGGTGCCGGGTTTTACGGTCTCTGGAATTATTTGCCGCACGCCCGCATCAAGGTGGCGTCTGGCGGCTTTCGGAATTCGGCCAAGAATTTTATGCTTTCTCAGGAGCCGCAAAGCGTCTTGATAAGTCGTCGGGTCGTGAAAGCTCGGCGCGGAGCCGATCACCGCGGGGTCGTTGCCGAGGACATCGGATATGGCGAGCGTTGCGACCCGTGCTGGATGGGCCGCGCGCAGCAGGCCGCCGCCCTTCACGGCTGAAAGATGTTTGCGGACGGCGTTCATCTCGGCGATCGCCATGCCGCTCTTGAGGAGCAGGGCGGTCGCTTTACGCTTGTCGGCCAAAGTGAGTCCCGGCGCCGGCGCGACCAGTAGCGACGACGCGCCGCCCATTAGAAAGACAAGGACGAAATCTTCGGCGCCCGCATCTGCCAGCAGCCGCATACAGCGGCGCGCGGCGGCAACACTCCTCTCGTCGGGCAGCGGATGCCCCGCAACGAGAAAATCGATCCGCGGCAGACGGCGTCGGATGACGCGGTCGCGGACGATGAAAATACCCCGGTCAAGCCGCTTGCCTAAAAGACGCGACAAAACCGGCGCCGCCCTATCGGCGCCTTTGCCCACGCCAATCAGATAATTTCTTCGGCCGAGCGGCAACGTTAAACGGCCGCCGGCGCTATCGACGATGAGATTTTTGCCTGCGATACGGACGCGCTTTTTTAGAATGCGCGCGGGATTGGCAGCGGCGACGGCGGAGCGATAGATAAGCTCGAGCGCGCGCCGCGCGCTCTTTGAGTCGAGCGGCCGCTGGGATACGCCGCGTCGTCGCGGCGTTTTCAGCACTCTGGCATGAAAGGTCTTCGCCACCCTCTGGAATAAGGGCGGAGGGGAAGAGAACGGCGGTTAGAAAACGTCCTCTTCCGTGTCGGTGATCGCGAGCTTGCGGTAGCTCCGATCGTCATCCATTTTCCGCTGCATCTTGCTCTCTTTTTCCTGCTCTTCCTGGCAGCGGACGCACAGGCGCGTGAACGGCAGCACCTGCAGGCGGCCCAAGCGGATCTCGCCCTCGCAGTTGTCGCAGCCACATTCGCAAATGCCGTACGTTTTATCCTTGATGCGCTGGAGCGCTTCGTCGATGGCAAGCAGCTTTTCGCGCTCGCGGTCGGTCAGGATGAAATTGATCTCGCGGTCGCGCTCGTCGCTCGCGAGATCGTAGGTGTCGCGGCCTTCGTCTTTGCTGCCCTCGGTCTCCGTCTTGACGCGATCCTGAATCTCGCGCAGGAGCTGTTTCTTCGTCTCGCGCAGCGTCTCTTCGGCCTTTTTCAGAAACTCCCGGCGGAGTTTCTTGTCTTCCACCGGCGCCCCAGCCGCTTTGGTTGTTTTAGCCATTGTTGTTTTAGCCATTTATGATCTCACCTGTGAGGTCGTAATCGGAAGCCTCGGTTATTTGTACCTCCACGAAATCTCCCGCGCGAATTCCCCGCGGATCGCCGGCGACGTATACAGCTCCGTCGACTTCCGGCGCGTGACCTTGCGTACGGCCCTGCGGCAAGCCGCTTTCCGACGCAAGGCTATCAATAATAACGCGCTGTGTCATCCCGATCAAGGCCTGATTTTTCTTTCTCGATATTTCGGCCTGCAGCTCCATGAGCTCCTGCCACCGGGCTTCCTTGACCTCTTCGGGGACCTGGCCCGCCATCGCGGCGGCGGCTGTACCCTCTTCAAAAGAGTACTTAAATACGCCAAGCCGCTCGAATTCGGACTCCTCGACAAAGTCGAGAACCTCGCGAAAATCCTCCTCGGTCTCGCCCGGAAAGCCGACGATCAGCGACGTCCGGAGGGTTATCCCGGGGATTCGCGCACGCAGTTTGGCGACCGCTTCGCGCACCGCGCTGCCGCTTTTTCCACGACGCATCCTCATCAGCATGCGCCGGCTCGCGTGCTGCAACGGGATATCGACGTACTTGCATATTCTGCGGCTCTCTCGAATGAAATCGAGCAGGGCGTCGTCGAGAAAATTAGGGTAGGAGTAGAGCAGGCGGACCCATTCTATGCCTTCCACTCGATCCAATTCCCGGAGAAGTCCATAGAGCGTTGTGCCGTCGCGCCGCTCGCGTCCGTACGCGGTCAGATCCTGCGCGATGAGATTGATCTCCTTGACGCCGTCGCGCGCGAGCGCCGCGGCTTCGCTGACGATCGAGGCGATCGCCCGGCTCCGGTGCGGGCCGCGGAGCTGCGGGATGATACAGAAAGCGCATTTGTGGTCGCAGCCCTCCGACGCCTTGACGAAAGCCGTATGCGACAGCGTTGAACGGACGCGAGGCGTCTCGTGGTCGTATAAGTAGCTCGGCAGGCCGACGTAGACGCGCTGTCGACCGCGCGCTTTCAAGATCTCGGCGATCTTCGGCACCTCGCCGGTGCCGATGAAAAGGTCGACCTCGGGCATCTCGCGCGCTAGCTCGCCGGCGTATCGCTGGGGCAGGCAGCCGGCGACCACCAGTGTCTTTAGGCTGCCTTCTTTCTTCAGCCGCGCGATCTCCAATATCGTGTCTACCGACTCCTCTTTCGCTGCGTCGATGAAGCTGCAGGTATTGACGAGGACAATATCGGCCTCGGCGGGCCGGGCTACGACTTCGTAGTCGGAGCGGCGCAGGATCCCCGTCATCACTTCCGAGTCGACGAGATTCCGCGCGCAGCCGAGGCTGACGATGTTGATCTTCTCGGCCATCGATTTATTGTTGCGTCCCCACGTCGACTACATCCGCCCCTTGGGGAACCTGCAAGCGGAAGATCGAATCGTTGACGCCGACGCCCCGGCGGATATTCGAGAAATGGACGGTCGTGAGATTGCCGCCGAGATCTTTAATACGCGCCCAGTTGATCTGATAGTTTTGTTTGTCGACGCCGAGCGTTATTTCGTCGGTGCCTTTCGAGCCGTCCTTGGGCCCGAGCTGAAGCACATACAGATTGCCTTCGACGCCTTTGGAAGTCGCCTTGAAGTCGCGCTTCAGATTGCCGATGCCGAGCAGGAACGTGAGCGGCGCGTTCGATCTGAAAGCGTTCTTGAGCGGCGTTTTCAGCACCTGCTTGTTCTCCGGCTGATAAAAATACAGGCTTTGGCCGTCGGCGAGCACCCATTGGCTCTTCGGCTCCTCAAACTGCCACAACATTTTTCCCGGCCGCTTGTAAGACACCTTGCCCCAGGCCTTCAGCGTCTTATTCAGCGTTTTATACTCCGTCTCCTGGCGGAAATCGGCCGTGAAGTCGCTGATCGAATCGTAGCTCTTTTGCAGCTGGTCGACGATTTGGTCGTCGTTTTCCGCGGCGAACGATGACCCGCCGGAGGCTACGACGAGAAAAGACGCGGCAAGCAGCGCGAATGTTCTGAAAAGTCTTGGGATCCGGGGATTAAGTTTCGATTTTTCTGGCGTAGACTTCACGAGGTTTTGCTCCATCCGCGGGGCCGACGACGCCATCCCGCTCCATTTGTTCTATCATACGGGCGGCCCGATTATAACCTACGCGAAGCCTTCTCTGAATCATCGATATCGAAGCCTGCTGGGTCTCGGAAACGAGCTCGACCGCCTGGTCGTACATCTCGTCGTACTCGTCCTCGCCGCCCGCTCCACCTTCCATCTCTTTCTTCGCCTCGAAGACTTCCGGGCGATAGCGGGGCTTGGCCTGGCGGCTGATGAACTCGATGACCTTCCTGATCTCCTGGTCCGAGACATAGGCGCCGTGGATGCGGCTCAGCCGCGCGGTGCCGGGCGGCAGGTAGAGCATGTCGCCCTCGCCCAGGAGGCGCTCGGCGCCGATTGAGTCGAGGATCGTGCGCGAATCGACTCGCGAGGTCACTTGGAAAGATATGCGCGCCGGGAAATTCGCCTTGATGAGCCCGGTGATCACGTCGACCGACGGTCGCTGGGTGGCGAGGATCATGTGAATGCCCGCCGCGCGCGCTTTTTGCGCCAGCCGGGTAATGTATTCCTCTATATCGCGCCCGACGCTCATCATGAGATCGGCCAGCTCGTCGACGATGATGACGATGCGCGGGAGCCGCTCGTGAACGAGTGGCTTCTGTTCGCTCAAATCGCCGCCGGCGTCGCCATCCTCCTCCGGCGCTTCGCTCTCTTTCAGATCGACCAGATTCTTCTTGTCGGCGGCTTCTTTTTCGATGATCCGATTGTAGCCGTCGATGCTCCGCGCCCCTTTGTCGCGCATCAGGCGGTAGCGCCGGTCCATTTCGTCCATGGCCCAGAAAAGCGCCGCGGCGGCTTTCTTGGGCTCGGTCACTACCGGGACGATCATGTGCGGCAGGTTCTCGTAAACCGAAAGCTCGAGCATCTTCGGATCGATCATGATGAACTGGACGTCCTGCGGCGACGCCTTGAAGAGCATGCTGAGGATCATCGCGTTGATCGACACCGATTTACCCGTGCCGGTCGCGCCCGCGACCAGGAGATGCGGCATGCGCGAGAGGTCGCCGGTGAACGGCGTCCCCGAAATATCGCGGCCGAGCGCCAACGTGAGCGGCGCATCGGAAGTCTGGTACACGTCGCTCTCCACGACCTGGCGCAAGTAGACTTTTTCCCGGCGCGGATTGGGAATTTCGATGCCGACGACCGATTCGCCGGGAATGGGTGCGAGGATCCGGATGCTGAGAGCGCGGAGCGCCATCGAGAGATCGTCCGACAGAGTGACGATGCGGCGGACCTTAACGCCCGAGGCCGGCTTGAATTCATACATCGTGATGACAGGTCCCGGCTTTACGGCGACCACTTCGCCTTCGACGCCGAAATCGGCCAGCTTGTTCTGGAGTATCAGCGAATTCGCCTCGAGCGTCTCCTTGTCGAGCTTGACCGGTCCTCCTTCGGGTTCATCCAATAGATCTAGCGGCGGCAGCTGGTAGCCGTCGGGCTTGAGCTCCGGAAAATCCAGCTGCCTCTCCGGGGGACCCGCTTTTTTCTTCGGCCGCTTCGCCGCCGAGGGCGCCGGCTCCTCCGCTGGAGTGTCTTGTTTCATGACAATCGGCGGCGGGACGTATTCGCGCTGCTCTTTCTTTTTATTCTCGTTCTTTTCCTGATGCGCCTGCCACTTTTTGCTTACGCGTTGGAAGATGGAGGCGCCCCACTTCATAAGGCTCATGAGTTGACTCGGGACGCGCTCGACGGACGCAAGCAAGGATTTCTGGCTGACCGCGGCCGCCGAGAGCAGCAGGGTCGGCACGACTATCACATACGCTCCGACGCGGCCGAAGAGCGTGACAAGAAGCGAATTCGCCGTGAGCTCGCCGACGACGCCGCCGGCGTCGCGCCAGGCATCCACCGTGCGCACGAGGCTCAACAAAGCCGCCGCGCTCCAGACGAGAAGCGCGCCGCCGATGAGCTTCGTCGGCCGGGTTTTTTCGTAGGTGTCGCGGAACAGGCTATACGAGAGAAGGAAAAGATAAATAGGTAGCACGTACGACGTGAGGCCGAAGACTTGCAATAATATATCGGCGACGTAAGCGCCGGCGGGGCCGCCCCAGTTTTTGGTCGATAGACTTCCCGAAGGCGTGTTGAGCGAGCGGTCGCGCGGGCTGAAAGATAGAAGACTCAAGGTCAGCAGCAAGCCTGCGACCAGGAGAGCCACCGCGAGAATCTCCCGGTTGAGCTTCGATTTCTTTTCCTGCGCCATCAGGTCTCCATGATCAGCGCGAGCACGACTGGGCGGCGCTCCA
This sequence comes from Binatia bacterium, assembly GCA_035259465.1. Taxonomy (GTDB): domain Bacteria; phylum Desulfobacterota; class Binatia; order UBA9968; family UBA9968; genus JAJPJQ01. The sequence goes on along the minus strand of DATFWH010000380.1, from coordinate 984 downwards.
GAGCCTTGAAGAAATAGCGCCGGAGCGCTTTGCGCACCTCTTCCTGCACTTCGCCGGGATCGGTCAAGGTCTCGCGATTGATCTCCTTCAGCGTCTGCAGAACGACCTGGCGGCCGCCTTCGAGAATCTCCTCGCCGCCGTCGGCGCGCATGAAGCCGCGCGTGACGATATCCGGGCCTGCGACGACCTCGCCGGTCTGCTGATGGATCGCCATGATGGCGAGAACCATGCCGTCGCCGGAAAGGTGTCTGCGGTCCCGAATGACGACCTCTTCGACGTCGCCGACGCCCTTGCCGTCGACGAAGACCCGCCCGACGGCGATCGGATCGAGCTTGCGCGCGCTCTCGGACGTAAGCTCCAGCACCTGGCCGTCTTCGAGCAGAAAACAATTCTCTTTGGGTATGCCGACGGCTTCGGCGAGCTGGATATGGCGCACGAGGTGGCGATACTCGCCATGGACCGGCACGAAGTAGCGCGGGCGCGTCAGATGGAGCATCGCCTTTAGCTCCTCCTGCGCCGCGTGGCCGGAGACGTGAATCTCCGACACGCTCTCGTAGTGCACTTCGGCGCCGCGCCGGTAGAGATGGTTGATGACGTTGGTGATCGCCCGCTCGTTGCCGGGAATGAACTTCGAGGAAAGCAGCACGGCGTCGCCGGGCCGGATCTTGATCGACTTGTGATCGTCGAGCGCGATGCGATGGAGCGCCGAGAGCGGCTCGCCCTGGCTGCCGGTGGTGAGAAAGGTGATCTGATCGGGCGGGAGATGCTGCCACGGCTCGTTCTCGTTCAGCGTGTCGCTCGGCAGATCGAGATAGCCGAGATCGGAGGAGACGTCGGCGTTGTTGATCATGCTGCGCCCGCTCAAGACGAGCCGCCGGCCCGCGCGCCGCGAGATGTCGGCGACCTGCTGGATGCGCGGGATGTTCGATGAAAACGTCGAGACGAAGATCTTGCCGCGGCTGCGCTTGAAGATCGCCTCGAGAT
>DATFWH010000379.1:0-18777 GCA_035259465.1 Binatia bacterium | reverse complement strand
GACTGGCATTTCGATGCGCTCGCGCAGCGGCCGCCTCTCTTCGAAGCGCGCGCCGAGAACGCCCGGCCGGGCTTTGGCGATATACTTGGTCAGGTCCATCTTGCTCACCGAGCCGGCAGCGGATCGATGCCGGCAAGCTTCTGGTAAAGCTGTACGACCTCTTTGTCGCGCGGCAGCTCCTTTCGTCGGCTACGGCAGACTACTAAAGGAATGGCCCAAGCTGCCGCTTTGACATGCTTAGGGCATGGATGTAATGAGTTCAAAAGACAGGAGGGCCGACGATGGAAAAGACTACAGGCGACGCGATCATCATCGAGCAGCCGGGCATGAAGATGACCATCGAGCACCGCCACGGCCTCGGCGGCAAGGACGAGGGGCTCACCTTCGACGTCACGACGACCGGCGCGGACGAAGGCAAACGAATCGTCCGCTTCGACTGCTTTTACAAGGAGCCGCACTACCACATCGGCACCTCGGGCGAATACAAGAACCGTAAGATGAAGGACGACGGCATCGACGACCCCGTCCGCTGGGCGCTCGAGCAGCTCAAGACCCGCTTCCCCGCGCTCGTGAAACAGGCCGGCTACGGCGACATCGCCGCGACCATCGACCAAAAGGCCATCGCCGACCGGCTCACGCGCATGGAAGCGGAGATCAGAGCGAAGTACTGACCACTCCGATCTCCTTCTGTTTTCAGCGCAAGCCGCGCGCGACTTAGCCCATCTTTCCGCCGGGAAGCGAGCCGCCGGGAATGATCCCGCCGGGAAGCGTCGACGGCGGCGCCGTGGACCGCATCGGATTGGGATTCGGCCTAGGTCTCGGCGGCCTGTGCGCGGGCCATACGAAGCTATTTGCCACGCCGACAAAAACGCTGTTGTCACCGTAGGCGGGTTGCGCGTAATCGGCGACGGGTTGATTGCGAAGCCGGTATTCCAGATCGTCGACGGTGTTTTCCAAGTTTGTAATCCTGTTGTCCACGGCGGCCGCCTCGTCGCGCGCCCGGGCCTCGGCAACTTCCTGTTGACTGACGTCGGGAAGCGTCTCCTTCACGATCGTCTTTCCGCTCGCGGGCGGCGGGCTGTTGGACAGCACTAGACGGCCGCTCGCGTCGCGATAGGCGTAATAGTCGCCGGCAGCGGCGCTCCCGGCCGTCGCTGCGGCAATCAAGCACGCCAACAAAAAAACCGACAGTGAAGGTATTCGTTTGTCCATACGTTTCCGCCTCATTTTGGTTTAAATGTCCTACGCCTAAGGCAAAGCTTGTGCCACGAACGCTGCGATTGAGACCTATCAAAGATCTGGAGAGTCGGCAACTTAGCACTAAGCGCCAATGACAGGACCACACGGGACTGCCGCCCCATCGTCAGGCGCCGAAATCTCGGCGCGGATGGCAGACTCAGCCGGCCTGACGAAAAATCAGCGCGATCAGCCACAGAAAACAGGCAAGCTGGATCGAAAAAAACGTGAAGCGCACCGATGAAACGGCGTTCGTCTGCACGAACGAGACGTGAACCAGTGACTGCGCGACGCGGGCGGCGAGGACGGCGATCGCCGGGTAGTCCGCCGCCGCGCCGCGGATCCCGCTCACATGAAGCGCGAAAACTATTGCGCCGAACACGGGAAGATTTTCGATACAGTTCGCGTGCGCGCGCATCGCGCGCCGGTACCAGTCCTCGCCCTCGACGCGGTCGGCGCGGAAATCCTTGATCGCGCCGCAGCCGGTGAGAATCCGGCTCCAGCGATAAACGCCGACGGTCGCGGACAACAATACCAACGTCCACGCGGCGAAGCCGAGCAGCATCCAAATGGGGATGGTCACCGCGTCTTTTCTACGGCTCGCCGAAGCAGGCGACGGCGTTGTCCCACAGCATTTTCCGCATGACGCCGTCGCCGAGCGATTTCCACGCGAGGACTCTGTCCGCCGACTCCGGAAAGCGCGATTCCGCGTGCGGATAGTCGGAGGAATACATGATGATATTATCGCCCAGAAAATCGCTCACCATCTTCGCCATCTTCTCGCCCTCGTGGATCACGAGGCTGGCAAAGAACCTGCCGCTCGTCATGTACTCGCCGGGACGCCGCGCGAGGTTCTCCGGCACCGCGTAGGAGAGATACTCCGCCTGATCGTCCATGCGCGCGGCCCAGAACGGCAGCCAGCCGAAGCCCGATTCGAGCACGCAGAAACGGAGGTTCGGATGGCGGTCCATGATGCCGGCGCCGAAAAAAGCGCTCATCGCGCGCATCGCCGCCCACGGGTGCGACGCGGTGCGGCCGATGAATGGATTGTCCCAGAGATCGCGATAGCCGGGATAGCCGAATGTGAAGCTGTGATGCGCGACGCAGAGCCCTGCTTCGTTCGCGGCGGCCCAGATCGGCTCTAGATCGGGGTGATCAAGGGGAAAACCTACCGTCAGGTGCGCCTGGATGCCGACCGCCCAGCGCGCGCTGCCCCAGCGTCGGATATCCTCGACCGACCGCTCGATCGCGCGGTTGGTCACGACGATGAGCGATTTGAGGCGCATCGGATATTTGCTGCAGAAGTCGTCGGTGAAGCGATGATTCGCGCGGATGAATGCCGTCTCGATCTCGATGTCGTCGGTCGCCGGCGGCGGGCTCGGCATCATGAGCTGGACGTCCACGCCCTCCTCATCCATGTCGCGGATGCGCGCCTCGACGTCGTCGTCGGAGCCGCCGGGCGTCGGATAGCGCGTCCCCATGAATTTCGCGAAATGTTTTCTCGCCGTTTCTCTCGGCGCGGCTTCGCCGAGAATCCTCAGCTGCTCGCGCCATCCGTCGCGCTTGACAAACGAGTAGCGGTGGCGGAACGGCGGCTCTAGTTTTTCTCCGGCCCAGCCGATGCGGAACGGAACCTTGAACTGCTCCCAGTCGGATAGCCGCGCGCGCGTCTTGGCATCGAAATACGGCGCCAGCGTCTCCGCCATCGGCGCGACGTGCGTATCCGAGTCGTAGATTTTATAGCCGTTGCGCATCGGCTCCGCGGATCGTCAAACTACCGGCGTCGGAATTGACATCTTGTAAAGCCGCGCGACGTTCTCGCGCACCAACTTCGCGCGCAGCCCGGCGGGAAGATTCCCCAGGTCGCGCGCGACGACCTGGCGCGAATGCGGCCAGGTCGAGTTGCCGTGCGGGAAGTCGTTCGACCACATGCAGTTGTCGGCGCCCCACCACGAGAGGATGTGGCCGCCGACCGCGTCGTTGAAGAAAGTGGTGTAGACCTGGCCGTGAAAATATTCGCTCGGGAGCTTTTTGATCGCGAGGCCTTCGCGATTCGCGCCGTGCCGCTTGTAGTAGTAATCCCACTGCTCGAGCAGGAACGGAATCCAGCCGACCTCGTTCTCGACCAGCACGACCTTCAGGCGCGGGAAACGCTCCAGAACACCGGAGAAGATGAGCTCGTATAGGCTGTTGATGGATTGGAAAAGTTTCGTGTTGACACTATTCGCTTCGAGCGTGAGGCCGCCCTCGGCCGAAGGACTCACGCCGAATGAGCGCGTGCGGCTGTAGCCGTGGCCGCTCAGGATGTGCATGTTGACCGGCATGTCGAGCTCCTGCGCCGCGGCCCAGAACCTCTCGTAATGCCCCGAGGCGAAGGACAGCTCGGGCGGCGGCACCTGCCAGATGACCGTGCCGCGGAGCCCGGCCGCGCGGCATCGCTCCTGCTCTTTGATGGCCCCGTCGATGTCGTACATCGAGAGCATCGCGATGCCGACGAGCCGGTCGGGCGCCGCGCTGCAATAATCGATCAGCCAGTCGTTGTAGACGCGGCAGCAGGCCGCCTCCAGCTCGGGGTCCTCGAAGCTCAGACACTTTAATCCGTGCGTCGGATAAAGCACCTCCGCGCTGACGCCGTCGGCGGCCATCTCCGCGACGCGCTTATTCTTGTCCATCGCGCCGCCGGGTGTATCGTTCGGCCTCTGACCGCCGTAGTCGGGCGCGCGGTCGCGTAGCGCGAGCGGCATGTTTTTCTTCCACAGCCCCGCCGGCTCGATCACGTGCGAGTCCGAGGAGATTAAAAGCTCGTTAATGACAGCGTCGGTGTCTTTTCCATAGGTGCGTTCGATAAAGGCCATTGCTTCGAATCCTTTCGCGTGAAGATTTTGGTCCGACCCTCGCTTTATCACCAACAGCTTACGGCTTCCACCCCGCCTGCGTCAGCTCGGCGTCGGCTTTCTTGGCGAAGCTGAAATCGTAGGCGGCCGAGATCGGCACTTCCCGGTTCGAGTTGAGCACCTCGCGCACGATGTCGAGATCATTTTTCTGCGTCTCCTCGTCGACGATGCCGTTTTTGGCGAAGCTCCCGATCATGTCGTCGTAAGTGCGCGCCGCGAGCCCGCGGTCGAGCTCGCAGAACTTCATGATCGAGCCGATCGCGACTTCGCGGTTTTGCCGGATGAGCCGGAGCGCCTTCAGGAGCGCGCGCATGCTCCCGAGCATGAGCTTGGGCTTGGTCTGGATGAAGGTGTCGTTGGTGGCGATCGTGCCCCAGGAGTTCTTCACTTCCTTGCCGAGATATAAAATCTCCTTCATGCCCATGTCGAGCGCGGTGAAGCGCTCGTCCGAGTTGAGCAGCCCGCCGTCGACGGCGCCCGCCTGGATGCCCGCGAGGCGCTGGCCCGGCGGCAAAGCGAGAAAGTTGATGTCTTTGTTGCCGTCGAGGCCGTACCTGGGCGCGATCTTTTTGAGCATATACGTTGCCACGGCGGCGACGCCGGTGACGGCGATCTTCTTTCCCTTGAGGTCTTTGAAGGAGTTGTACTGCGGCCGCACGATGAGCCATTGTAGCACCTGATCGTTGACCGCGAGCACAGTCTTGAGCGGCGCGCCGCCCTGCGCGACTGCCACGAGCGCGCTGCTGCCGGAGCCGGTGAAATCCATCTGCCCCGCGACGACCGCCTGTAGCCCCGTCGCCGACGCCATGATGACGGTGTTGAACTCGATCCCCTCTTCCCTCGCGTAGCCGCGCTCGTTCGCGAGCGGGAAGATGATGAACTGAAACGACTTCGACGGCAGCGTGACGTTGACTTTATCGAGGGCGTAGGCGGGAGGCGCGGCGGCGAAGAGACCGGCGATCAGCAATTGAAGAATTCTTTTCATCGTTCGTCCCTCCCGAGACATCATTTCGCGCTCAGCCCCTGCACGGCGAAGGCGCGGTCGATGAAGCCGCTCTCGTCCAGCTTTTTGATGAAACGATTATCGACGAGGTCTTCGACGTTGACGTCGCCGATGCGCGGGTTTTGAGTTTTCAGAAGGCGCTGCACGTTGCGCATGCCCTGGAGCGCCGGGTAGGGCTTGCGCGCGAGCGTGCGCACGGTCTCCTGGTATCCTTCTTCGGCCGTCACGGTCTCTTTGAGGCGCATTTTCTTGACGATCAGGTCGATCACCGCAGCGCGGTTCGCCGGCGCGATCATATAAGCCTCGCCTTCGATGATCGCCTTCAGCATGTTCTCGATCAGCTCCGGCTGGCCGTCGATATAGCCGCGCGTCGCGACGATGTCGACGCCGGTGAACGGGATCTCCGTCTTCTCGGAATCGCCGATGATATTGAAGCCGCGCGCCGCGAGTTTCTTGCTGAACGCCATGTCGATCACCGCGGCGTCGACCCGGCCCGATTCGAGCGCCTGCGCGCGCACGACCTGCTCGCCGGTGCCCTGCAGCAGAATATTGTCGCGCCGCGTGTCGAGCCCGAAGTGCTCGAGCCAGACGAGCGCCGCCATCCAGTTGGTGCCGCCCACGCCTTGAATCCCCAGCGTCTTACCGCGAAGATCCTGCGGCGTCTTGATCCCCGGGCGCGCGACCACGTTGTTGGTCATGCGCCCGGTGAAGGTCGCGAGCACGCGCATATCCGTCTCGCTCGCCGAAGCGCCGACGATGCCGCTGCCGCCGCCGTAGGCGATCGGGATCGCGCCGGTCTTCATCGCGGCGATCATCAGCGGCGCGCTGCGCACGAACAGGATGGTCGCGTCGATGCCGTATTTTTTGAACAGGCCGTTAGCGTCGGCGATCCAGAGCGGGCCGATGCGCGGGTTGACCGTGGGATGCGCGATCGTGAGCCTGATCGCGGCGAGAGAAACGGCCGCTTGCAGCGACAGCAGCGCGAGCGCGAGCAGCGCGGCGAACACCATTTTCATTTAAGGCTAACGCCCTGCGCTGCGTAGGTCCGCTCGATGAAACCGCTCTCGTCGAGCCTGCGCATGATGCGGTTGTCGACGATATCGTCGACCTTCAGCGCGGCGATTTTCGGGTTGCTGCCTTTCAGCAGCCGCTGCAGGTTGCGCATGCCGTCGAGCGACGCGAACGGCTTGCGCTCGACGCCGCGCATCAGGTCGACGTAGGCGTCCTCGGCGCCGGCGGCGTCGGTGCGGAGCCGGCGCATGAGCAATTTGATCGTCGCGGCTTTATTTTTCGGCCCGCAGGCGAACGCCATCGCCTCGATCTCCGACTTGAGGTAATTCTCAACAAGATCCTCGCGCTGCTGGAGGAACGAGCGCTGCGCGACGGTCGATTGACTGACCAGCGGCTGCTTGAGCTCGGTGTAGTCGGCGAGCATTACGAAGCCTCTGTTCTTCAGCCAGTTGGCATAGAAGGTATCGACGAAGACGACGTCGACGGCGCCGGTGTCGAGCGCCTGCGCCTGCATGCTCTGGTCGCCGAACGACTGCAGCAGAATGTTGTCGCGCTGCGGATCCAAGCCGAAGTGCTCCAGCCACAGCATGGTTCCCACCCAGGTGCCGCCGCCGTAGCTGTTGATGGCGATCCTTTTGCCGCGGATATCCTCCGGCCTTTTGATCGTCGACTTGACGACGACGTTGTAGGAGTTGCGCGACGTGAAGGTCGCGACCATTTTGAGGTCGTGGCCGCTCGCGACCGCGGACAACACCGCCGCTCCGGCGGTGCGGCCGATCTGAATGTCCCCCGCTGCGAGGCCTACGACGAGCGGCGTGCCGCCGCGGATCAGCACGGGCTGCGAGTCGATGCCGTACTTCGCGAAGTAGCCCTGGTCCTGCGCGATCAGGAGCGGCATGATGCGCGCTGTCACCGCTGCGTAAGCGATGACGAGCTTGGCGGGCTGCGCGGCATGCGCCGCGCGTGATGCAAGCGGCAGCGCCAGGAAGGCCGACAGCGCGAGGAAAGCTCCGGTTGAACGACGGCGGCGGTTCATAATCGCGCCTCGCGGAGAATTCGTTGTTTAGGCGCTCGCCCGAGCCGAGCCGGCGCCGTTGAGCTTAAAGTACGCTTTGCCGTTGTGGTAGGCGATCTTCTCCTTGGTCGCGCGCGAGAGGTCCGGATGCTTCCACAGGTATGCGAGATTTTTCGGAAACTCGCCGTCCCAATGCGGGATATCCGATGCGTAGAGGAAATGGTTGTCGCCGATGTAGTCGATCGTCTGCGGCAGCAGGCGCTCCTCGGATTCCAGGCTGAAGTAGATTTGCGATTCGCGCACGACCTCGCTCGGCTTTTTCTTGAGATGCGGCGACTCGAATTCGCCGCGCAGCTCCCAATGCTCGTCCATGCGGTCGAGCCAGTACGGGAGCCATGTCGCGCCGATCTCGAGGAACGCGATGCGGAGCTTGGGGAAGCGCACGGGCACGCCCTGGAAGATCATGCTGGTGAAATGGAGAAACATGCCGACGGGAAACGTATAGGTGTGGACTTCGGCAAAGGTGCGGAGCGCGCCCGCGCCCACCTCGTGCGAGGCGCTGCGGTTGCCGTGGATCGAGAGCGGCACATCGAGCCGCTGGGCTTCTTCGTAGATCGGGTCGTACATCGGATCGCCGAGTGCCGTCGGCAATCCCATCGATAAAAGTTCGAAGCTGATCAGCCCCAGCTCGGTCACCGCGCGGCGCAGCTCCTTCGCCGCCTCCTGCGGCTGCTTGAGCGGCAGGACGCCGACACAGTGAATGCGGTCGGAGAGCGCGTTATATTCCTTGGCGAAGTGGTCGTTGGCCGCGCGGCAGGCGGCGGCGCAAAATTCCGGCTCGCGAAGCTTCGCGATGTTGCCCGAGCCGGTGGGAAACAGCACCGCCTGCTCCATGTTGTATTCGTCCATGATCTTAAGCCAGGTGTCGACTTGCTGGGCGGGGCTCATGCCGCGCTCGTAGCCGCGATAGCCGAGCGTATCGAAGAGCTCGGTGTCGAAAGGCTGATCGGAAGGCCACAAGCCCGTCTGGCGCCGGTTCCAAGGCGCTTCCAAATATTTGCGGATGTCCTGCTGGCGCTCCAGCACGTGCCCATCGGCGTCGATCGTCGGCGGCCAATCAACCATGATCGTCTCCTTCCTCACGATTCTTCGCGGTGGGCATCCTAGCACCGCGCCGGGATGTGTCAACCGGGACTCTATTGCGGTTCCGCGCCGCTTGGCATAGACGTTTTATGGTCGCTTACGTCCGCACAAATCACGAGGAGGCACGAGGATGCTTAAACTCTATTTCTCGCCCGGCGCGTGCTCGCTCGCGTCGCACATAGGTCTCGAAGAAAGCGGCGCGCCTTACGAGCTCGAGCCAGTCATGCTAGCCAAAGGCCAGCAGCGGACCACGGAATATCTCAAGATCAACCCGCGCGGAAAAGTGCCGACGCTCAGCATCGACGGCAAATCTTTGGTCGAGAATACCGCGATCCTGACGTATATCGCGCGGCGCTTCCCGGAGAAGAAACTTTTGCCGGCCGATGACGCCGAGGCGGCGCGCTGCATCGCAACGATGTGCTGGTTTTCCAGCATCGTGCATCCGTCGTACCAGCGCACGCGCAGGCCTGAGCGCTTTGCCGCCGACCCGGCCGCGCACGAGTCGATCAAGGAGAACGGCAAGAAATCCTACTGGGAGAACTGCCAAGAGATCGATGCGATGATTCAGGGGCACGACTGGGTCATGGGCAACCAGTACACCGTCGTCGATCCCTACGCGCTCGTCTTCTACGGCTGGGGCGTCAACGGCGGCTTTCCGATGCAGGAATTAAAAAATTATACCGCGTGGCGTGAGCGCATGATGCAGCGCCCGGCGGTGAAGAAGAGCGTGGAGATGGAGGCGAAGGTGGCGGGATAAGTCATCCGTGGTCGGAATCCTTGAATTGGAGGCTCGCAATGGAAAATAATCGCCAATTCGAAGTCGAGGTTCGCGATGTAGAATATCAGCGCATCGCGGGGAAGCCGTGGCTCGTTCGCCTCTACCAGCCGCAGGGCGAAGGGCCGTTTCCGGCGCTCGTCGACGTACACGGCGGCGCGTGGCACAACGGCGACCGGACCAATAACGGCGGCGTCGACCAGGCGCTCGCGGAGCGCGGCATCCTCGTCGCCGCCGTCGATTTCCGCCAGCCGCCGGAAGCCGGCTATCCGACGTCGCTCTGCGACATCAACCTCGCGACGCGCTGGCTCAAAGCGCACGCGCGCGAATTGCGTGCAGGCGGGAGCGTCGGCGCCTTCGGCAATTCGAGCGGCGGCCACCAGGTCGTGCTGAGCGCGATTCGCGCGCGCCACCCGGCGTACACCTCCTTACCACTTCCAGACCACCCTGAAGTCGATGCTTCAGTGCAATACGTCATCGCCGCCTGGCCGGTGATCGACCCGCTCTACCGCTACAACTATGCGAAGGAGTTCAAGCGCGAGGAGCTGGTGAGCGCCCATGACGATTACTGGGGCAGCGAAGCGGCGATGATGGACGGGAATCCGCAGAAGATCGTCGAGCGCGGCGAGCAGCAGGCGCTGCCGCCGATCTATGTCGCGCTCAAGACCAACGACCGCAATCATCCGCTCGAGATGGAGGAGCGCTTCATCGCCACCTACCGCAAGCGCGGCGGAACGATCGAAGTGGACACCTTCGACGGTTTGCCCGAGCACCGCATCGTGCCGTCGCCCGATAAGCCCGAGACGATGCGGTTCGTCGACGCCATCACGGCGTTCATCCGGCGTCACGCCTGAGATAAAATGGATAGCAGGGGCGGTTCGCGAACCGCCCCTACGCGATCTATGGAGCGGCGGGCTCAGTCGTACAAGCCGTCGATGAAACGGCTCTGATCGAGCTCGCGGATGAAAGCCGCGTCGTAAAAATCCTCGGGCTTGTACTTACGCATCTCGTGCGAATTGTAGACTTCCATCACCTTCTTGATGCCGTCGACCGACGGATACGGTTTGCGCGGTAGATTGGCGACCTCGCGATAGAAATATTCCTGCTGCTTCGGATCGGCGACGTTGTACCATTTCGCCATGGCGTGAAACGCCGCCTGCTTGTCGCGCTTGACGAGCGCGATCGCCTCTACGGTGGATTTGACGAATCGGCGCACCGCCTCCTGGTTGCTCTTTAAATAGGCGCGCGAGACGTTCACGCCGGAGCCGGCGTTGGGAATGTTGTACTTGGCCAAGTCGACGAGCATCTTGTAGCCGGCCGCGAGCGCGAGCGTCTCGTGCAATTCGCTCGCGATGATCGCATCCACCCGCCCGCTCTTCAGCGCATCCATCGTGTTCGCGCCGGACATCAAGGATAAATCCTGCTGCGGATTCCAGTGCATGAGGCCGGAAAAGACGAGCGCGACGTAATGCGTCACGGCGCCGTAGCCGGAGTAGCCGAGACGCTTGCCTTTCAGCTGCTCGACGCTCGTCAGCTCCGGACGGCCGATGATGCGCCAGCGCACGACCTGGTCGGTGCAGCCGACGATGACGCGGTCGTCCGCCTGCGCGTCGCTGGTCCAGCGGACGATCAGCGGGCTGCCCCCGCCGATCACGATCGGCGTCTCCCTGCCGCCCGAGCGCACCATCTCCGGCGGCACGATGACGCCGGTGCGGCGCGCGACCTCGGCCGCGGCGGGCGTGACGGACTGCTCGACGTCGAGGCCGTTCTTCTTGTAGATGCCCGCCTCGTACGCCGCGACGAAAGGAATCTTGTTGAGCGAGACGTCGCCGAGCCCCACGCGGAGCTTAATCGGCGCATCTTGTGCAAACGCGGAAAGCGCCGACAGAAAAATTGCGACGAAAGCAAACCGGATAATTTTCATCTTCCCATCCTCCGGCCCGATTCGATGAGACTCGGCTAGCTCGCCTTCTTGAGCGGCGGCATGCGGAATGGAATTCCCTCTTTTTTGAGATCCGCTTCGTACATCGCGCGGATCTCCGGCGGCTCGTCCTCGTGCTCGAGCATGTTGCCGCCGTCGTGCTCGCTGAGCGACGGCTGCCAGTTGAAGCCGACGCCATGGAGCCCGCGGCGGAGCGCCAGGTGGCGCGCCGCCTCGCGGCTGGTCGTGAAGTGATGGTGATACCAGCCTTCGGGCGGCACAAGCAGGCTGCCGCGCTTCCAGTCGACGCGCACGATCTCGCCGCCCGGCTTCCACATGAGGCTGTAGCCTTTGCCGCGCAGCACGATCACCTGCGCGCCGGCGTGATGTCGGTGCGCTTTCTTGTAGGTGCCGGACTCGATCGCCATGATGTGGCCGACCATCGAGTTGCCGGAGAGATTGATGCCCAGACGGCTGAAGCCGGCGCCGCGCTCCGGGTGCGGGTTCAGCGTGACCGCGTCGACATCGGGAATGAAATTCACCGCCGTGTCTTCCAGCTCGCCGGGCTTGAATTCGCTGCTGAAGAAATCGCGCTGCCCGCTGAAGCGGTTGGTGAAATCGAAAGGCGCGTCGAAAATGAACTCGGGGAGCTTGAAGACATTGACGATGAGCGGCGCGTTGTTGACGGCAACGAAGCGCACCGGCTCGCTGGACGAGCCGTTGAAGTGCTGGTGTTTGGTGTTGAGCGGCGGTGAGAACAAACTTCCCGCCTGCCATTCCAGCGTGACCTGCCCTTCTTCGCTCCAGAACTGCGTCGCGCCGCGCCCTTCGAGGATGAGAATCTGCTCTTCGTAAAGGTGGCGCATCGGCTTGAGGCTCTTGCCGGGCGGGATCTCGGCGGCCATCGCGCCGACGAAACCCTGCGAGCCTTCAAGATAGCAATAGCAGGCGGGACCGCCGAGGCGCTCCCAGTGCGCGAGCGGCAACGTGCGCAGGTCTTCGACGCCGAAGCCGCCGGCGACCTTCAGCGCCTCTTTATCGCACCACTGAAGAAAGGGAGATTTTCGACCAGCGCGTTTGCGCCAGGAGTCCTTGACGCTTTCCACGGCGGCTCCTCCTTTGCCCCAAATCCATAGTGGCTTTGAGACAAAAGAGCAAGCCGCCGGCGAAAGTCAGCGCTCTTCGTAGAACAACGCGATGAGATTGAAGGCGATCAGCAGAAGGCCGAAGCCGAAGTACGCGCTCTCGGCGCCCGGCTTGCCGTTGATCGCGTGGAGAAATTCGGCCGAAAAGAGATAATAGGCCACGTAGAAGGCAACGCCGAACGTGGTGAGCAGGCAGAGTTTGATCCGCCCCCAGATCATATAGAAGGCGATGACGCCGATGTAAAGCGCCAGCTGCCAGGCGGGTATCGTTAGATTAACGGACCCTAGGTCGAACAGATTTTCCATAAAACCTCCCAGAGCCGAATGCCGGTTTACTTACGAAACAGTGGTGAGCAAGCCGCATGCCACTGCATAAACAATCTTCGCGATGCGTTCGAAGACCAAGCGTGTACAAAACGCACCACACCGGTGTGTACAAGATTGTTAGACTGACGCCACAGTGTTCGGTTTTGTACGCAGAAGGGAATAAAAAACTGCGGACGTAAGCGAAAGCGACACGACCGAAGTGAGCGCGAGCCCCACGTCGGCGCCGAAGAATGTGGCGAAAGCACCCATCACCAGCGAGCCGACCGAGCGCATCCCCTGGTCCATCAGAAACACGCTGATGACGCGGCCGAGCAGCGCATGGGGCACCTCGAGCTGGATGATCAGGCGGCTCACGGTGCGGAAGGCGATCTGCCCCGCGCCCACCAGCGCCAGCAACACCGTCGAGAGCCAAAAAGAGCGCGAGAAGCAGAAAAGGATCAAAAAAATCGGCGTCGCGACCGAGCTCAGCCACAGCATGGCGTCTTTGCGCCAGTTTTCTCCCGAATTGCCGAGAAAAAACAGCGACATGATCGCGCCCGCGCCCGGCGCCGCCATCAAAATGCCCAACCCCTGCGGGCCGACGCTGAGTATCTCCTTAGCAAAGACCGGCAAAAATCGATTATACGTGCCGACGAAAATGCTGATGATGTAGGCCGCCGCGATGCTGGCGAGGATCACCGGCGCCTTCTGGATGTAGCTGAAGCCTTCCTTTAGCTCCGTCAGCAGATTTTCCGGCTTCTTCTCCGCAGGCTCTTCGGGCAATTTGATGCGCATCATGACCAGTCCGGAGATCAACAGCGTCAGGGCGTAGATGAGGAAGCAGTTGTTCGGGCTGATCCACACGAGCAGCACGCCGCCGATGGACGGCCCGATGACGCGCGCGAGATTGAACTCCATCGAAAAAAGCGCCACCGCGCTCAGCAGGACACTCGTCGGCACCAGGTCGCGAATCAATGATTGCGACGCCGACGGATTCACGCTGCGAATCACCGACGTGAACAGGTTGAAGACGACCATGTGCCAGAAGACCAGACTGCCGCTGGCGTAGAGGAAGATCAAAGCGAAGACCGGCAACGCCGTCAGGTATTGAATCAGGATCAAAAGCCGGATGCGATTATAGCGGTCGACGATCGCGCCGCCGATCGCGCTCAAGACGAGCCGCGGGCCGGCCTCGCAGACGCCGAGGATGCCGAGCGCCATCGCGGAATTCGTGATCTCGTACGCGAGCCAGTAAAAGACGACCTCTTGAATGAACTGGCCGACCGAGGTGGCGAAATCGCACGATAGAAAAATGGCGTAGTTCTTATTTGCGAGCGGGCGAAAAACGCGTAGCAGGGTTTCCTCCGGGCTGCGACTCGATGCGGAGAGTCGTTTATAACGCGGAGCGCGGCCGGCTTACAAGCCGCTGGCGACCTTGACAGAAAACCGAAGCGGGGAATAGAACTAGTCACGTCCGGACTCTTCGACGGAGGTATCCATGAGCGCGAAAAAGCTGATCGTCTTGGGCGTGCTGGCGGTCCTTGCGGGCGCCGCGACAAAACCGATGGTTGTAAGCGCGCAGACGCGCGTCTCCATCGGCGTCACCGAGACGATGGAGACCTACAATCCCTACGGCGACAGCGTGTCGCTCCTTTACGGCATCTGGTGCCAGGTCATGGGCTGCCTCGGCACCTACGACTTCAACAAGAGCGAGTACGTCGGCATGCTGGCGGAAAAATGGGAGGTGAAAGACCCGAACAACTGGATCTTTCATCTGCGCAAAGACATCAAGTGGCACGACGGCTCGCCGTTCACCGCCGACGACGTCGTCCACTCGTTCAACCGCGTGCGCAACGACCCGCAGAGCAAGCAGGGTCAGAATATCGCGCCGATCGCCTCGGCCTCGGCGGTCGACAAATACACCGTGCGGTTCACCACCAAGCAGCCGACCGCCCCCCTGCCGGAGTACATCTTCGACCGGCTGATCATCACGAACCGCGCCGTTTATGAAAAATACGGCGCGGACACCGCCGACCGGAAATATCCCATCGGCGCCGGCCCCTACAAGTTCAAGGAGCTGGTGCCGGGCCAGCGCTTCGTCATCACGAAGAATCTCGACTACCCCGGGATGAAGCAGCTTAAGCAGGCGCCGGATGAGATCATCTACCGCGTTATGCGCGAGGACGAGCAGCGCGTGACCGCGCTGCTCAACGGCGAGATCCAGATCGCGCAATTCATCCCGCCGCACCTGCAGAAGCGCGTCGAGAGCGACCCCAACACGAAGGCGACGACGGTCGACTCGGTCGAGATCATGTTCCTCGCGATGCAGCCGAAGCCGCCGTTCGACAAAAAAGAGGTGCGCCAGGCGGTCTGCCACGCGATCGACCGCGACCGCATCATCAATACGCTGCTCCAGGGCCTCGCGACGCGGCTCGACGGGCCGATCGGCCCCGGTCAATACGCCTACGATCCCAACTTGAAGCCCAGGTACGATTACAGTCCGGAAAAATCTAAGAAGCTGCTCGCGCAGGCGGGATATCCGAACGGGGTCGATGTCGAGCTCGAGACGCCGGTTGGCCGCTACACCCTCGACAAGCAGATCAACGAGGTCATCGCGCAGATGCTGAACGCCGCGGGCTTCCGCGCCAAGCTCCTGACGCCGGAGTGGGCGACGCTCTGGTCCAACGTCCAGGCCGGCAAGGTCCCCTTCTATTATATGGGCCGCGGCTCGGTCGTCGATCCGAGCGTCGCCCTGTCGCAGTATTTCGAGACGGGCGGCTCGCCGCGCATCGGCTATTCGAATCCCAAGTTCGACAAGATGCTCGCGACCGAGCGGCAGACCTTCGATCCCGCGAAGCGGAAAAAGGTCCTCTCCGAGGCGATGAGCACGCTCACCGATGACGCGCCGGCGTGCTTCATGTGGCGGCACAAGATGATCTACGGCATGGCGAAGAACATCGACTACAAGCCGACGCCGAGCGGCCGCATGTTCGGCGAAGACATGCGCGTGCTGAAATAAAAAGCTGCGAGGCGAATCCGGCGGGAGATAAGGAGACGCTGCCACGGCCTATCTGCTGCACCGCCTGCTCGGCACCCTACCGGTGCTGCTCCTCATCACGCTGCTCGTCTTCGCCCTGCTGCACGCGGCGCCCGGCGATCCGGCGTCCATGCTGCTCGGGCAGGAAAATACCGCCGCCGATCTCGAGCAGGCGCGGCGGCGCTGGGGGCTCGACCAGCCGATCCTCGTGCAATACCTCAAGTTCGCCGGCAACGCCGCGACCGGCGACCTCGGTAAATCGTTCCGCTTCTCCCGGCCGGTGAAGGAAGTCATCGCCGAGCGGCTGCCGGCGACTTGCGAGCTTGCGTTCTTCTCGATCCTGATCGCGCTCGCGCTCGCGATCCCGCTCGGCGTTTGGGCCGGCGCGCGGCCGAACTCGTGGATCGACAATCTCGGCACGAGCTTCGGGCTCTTCGGCATCAGCATGCCGAACTTTTGGCTCGGCATTATGCTGATCCTCGTCTGCGCGGGAAGCTTCCATATACTTCCCTCCGGCGGGCGCAGCACGTACGGCGTCGCCGGCGCGGCGCAGACGGGTTTCTACTTTCTCGACAGCCTGCTCGACCGCAACTGGGCCGCGCTCAAGGACGCCCTGCTGCACGTGCTGCTGCCGGCGCTGGCGCTCGGCGCGAACATGGTCGGCATTCTCATGCGCGTCACACGCTCCTCAGTGCTCGACGCCGACACCGAGGAGTACGTCGTCACGGCGCGCGCCAAGGGGCTCGGCGACCGCGCCGTGCTCTGGCGCCATGTCTTCGCCAACGCGCTCATTCCGATCGTCACCGTCGCCGGGCTCGAGCTCGGCACATTGCTCAGCGGCTCGATCATCGTCGAGACGGTCTTCGCCTGGCCGGGCATCGGCAGCCTGTTGATCACGGGCGTCACATCGCGCGACTACCCGCTCGTCACCGGGGTCGTTATCATGTACACGGTCGCGTTCGTCGTCATTAATTTAATTATCGACGCGCTCTATGCCGTCATCGATCCTCGAATCCGCTACTGACGCGCGGGTCACGACGCGCGAGGCGCGGCGCGTCCGCCGGCTGCCGCTCAAGGTCGTCGCGGGCGGCATCGTCGTCGCCGCGCTCGTCTTCGTCGGCATCTTGAGCCCGTGGCTCGCGCCGCACGATCCGCAGCATCAAGCGCTCGAAGCGATGCTGAGGCCGCCGGAGTGGCTCGGCGGCTCCCACGTTCTCGGCACGGACAATCTCGGCCGCGATATTTTAAGCCGCATCATCTACGGCGCGCGCGTTTCGCTGCTCGTAGCCTTCGCCGTCGTGCTCATCTCGGGCGCGGTCGGCATTCTGCTCGGCGCGGTCTCCGGCTATTTCGGCGGCAAGATCGATTTCGCGATTCAGAAGCTCGTTGAAGTGGTTTGGGCGTTTCCCGCGCTGCTGCTCGCCATTACGATTCTCGCGTTTTTGGGTCAGGGACTTTTCAACTTGATACTGGCGCTCGTGTCGCAGCGCTGGATTCAGTATTGCCGCGTCGTGCGCGGGCAGACGCTGTCGCTGCGCGACCGCGACTTCGTCGCCGCGACGCGCGCGCTCGGCGCCGGCAGCCCGCGCGTCATCCGCCGCCACATCCTGCCGAACCTGATGCAGATATCGCTGGTGATCGGAACTTTCTCGATGGCATCGGCGATCATCTCCGAGGCGAGCTTGAGTTTCCTCGGCCTCGGCGTGCCGCCCGGGATTCCGAGCTGGGGCACGATGCTCGCCGACAGCCGGAGCTACATCTCGACGGCATGGTGGCTCGCGCTCTTTCCCGGCCTCGCCATCTTCCTGACCGTTCTCGGCATCAATCTTCTCGGCGACGGCGTGCGCGACCTGCTCGATCCGCGGCTCAAGCGCGCGATGAAACACTGAGTTGTTTCACTCGCCGCCGCTCTCGGATACATTAGCCTAATGCGCCGCACAAAAATCGTCTGCACCATAGGCCCGGCGAGCGAGTCGGAAAAAACCTTGAGCGCGCTGATCCAGGCGGGCATGGACGTCGCGCGCCTCAACTTCAGCCACGGCGATTATCGCTTTCACGCGTCCATGATCGAGCGCATCCGGCGCATCGCGCGGCGGCTCGACCGCAACGTCGCTATCCTGCAAGATCTCCAGGGGCCGAAGATCCGCGTCGGCGAAATCGCCGGCGGGCAGACGCAGCTCCGGAGCGGCCGGCGCGTCACGCTGACGAGCCGCCACATCGTCGGCGGCAGCGCGCTCGTGCCCGTCGCTTACCGCCGACTCGACCGCATCGTCAAAAAAGGCGACCGCATCCTGATGGGCGACGGCGAGATCGAGCTCGAGGCGCTGCGCGCCAGACGCGGCGAGGTCGACTGCCGCGTCGTCGTCGGCGGCGCGCTCGGCGCGCACAAGGGAGTCCACTTCCCGCAGGCCAGCGTCGACATTCCGTCGCTCACCGCGAAGGACAGGCGCGACCTCGCTTTCGGCCTGGAGCACGGCGTCGACCTCGTCGCGCTCTCCTTCGTGCGGCGTCCGGAGGATATCCGCCGCGCGCGGCGCGAGATAAAAAGGCGCGGCGGCGTTCCGCCGCTCGTCGCAAAAATCGAGAAGCACGAGGCGCTCGACCACATCGACGCGATCCTCGCCGAGGTCGACGCGATCATGGTGGCCCGCGGCGACCTCGGCCTCGAGACGGCGGTCGAAAAAATCCCGGCGCTGCAGAAGATGCTGATACTCAAAGCGAATGCCGCCGGGAAGCCCGTCATCACGGCGACGCAGATGCTCCGCTCGATGACGGAGAATCCGCGTCCGACGCGCGCGGAGGTCGCCGACGTCGCCAACGCCGTGCTCGACGGCACGGACGCGCTGATGCTGTCCGAAGAATCCGCCGCCGGCAATTATCCCATTCGCGCGGTGCAGACGATGGCGCGCATCGCCGCCGAGGCCGAAGCCGGCCTGGAGCCTCGCATGTGGTTCGACGGCCTTGTCGCCACAGTGCCCGAGGCGATCAGCCACGCCGCGGTCGCGCTCGCGCGCGATCTCAGTGTGAAAGCGTTCCTTATCCCGACGACGTCGGGGGGCACCGCGCGCATGATCGCGCGCTACCGGCCGGCGCAGCCGCTGATCGCGATGACGCCCGATCCCAAGACGGTCAAGGCGCTGACGCTTTCCTGGGGCGTGTCCGCGCGGCTCATTCCGCGCTACCCGACAACCGACGCGATGGTCAAAATGGCGCGCGACGTTGCGCGCCGCTCGGGACTCGTACGCCGCGGCGATCTCATCGCGATCACCGCCGGGCGCCAGCCCGGCACGC
>DATFWH010000378.1:0-2926 GCA_035259465.1 Binatia bacterium | reverse complement strand
TCCCATTCGGCCGGGTCGATCGTCTCGATGCCGCCGCGATTCATCGGGATGGTCGCGAAAATAGCCGCGTTGTTGACCAGGACGTCGATGCGGCCGAAGCGGTCGAGCACGGCCTTCGCCATCTGCTTGGTCGACTGCTCGTCGGCGACATCGACGCGGGCCGAGATCGCGCGTCCTTCGGCTTTGCCGGCGATTTCGGCGGCGACCTTTTCGGCGGCCGGCCCGTCGATGTCCGTTACCGCTACGCGAGCGCCCGCGTCTGCGAACGCCCGGGAATACGCTCTACCTATGCCGTGTCCGGCGCCCGTGACGATGACAACTTTATCCTTGAGTCCCTGAATCATTCTTGTACCTCGTTCAGCATCCTTGGTCGCGTTTACCATAGAAGTTATGCGGCTGGGGTGTCAAGCGGCGGCAATTGACGGCAAAAAATGTTTGTTATACATCGAGGGCGGCTAGGGAGACGATGGGATCATCGATTACCGGGAGATCACGCCCGTTTCGTCTTACTCCGCCTGACGCATCGCGGACTCCCGCGGCGGATTGAACCTTCGCACGCTTTGTAGGAAAATTCCGATCATGGTCGTCGCCGTCGTACTTTCAGCGGGCGAATCGAGCCGCATGGGCCGGCCGAAGGCGCTGCTCCCGGTAGGTGACACGTTTTTTCTCGAGCGGATCGTCGATTCGCTCCGGCAGACGCGCGTCGAAAGAATCATCGTCGTCCTCGGCCATAATGTGCAGGCGCTCGAAGAGAAGATCCGCCACCTGCCCGTGACGATTCTCGTGAATTCCGATTACTCGCGCGGCCAGCTATCCTCGCTTCACGTCGCGCTGCGCAAATTGGAAAACGAGGCGGCCGACGGAATCGTGCTTCATTTGGTGGATCACCCGTTCATCGACGCGAAGCTGGTCGATCGGATGATCGACGCATTTTATGCGTCACAGCCGCTGATCGTCGTTCCGACCTGCCGCGGCCGGCGCGGCCACCCGGTAATCTTCTCGCGCCGGCTTTTCGGGGAACTGCTGGCGGCGCCGCTCGACGAGGGCGCGAAGAGCGTCGTGCGCGCGCATGCGGCCGACACGCTCGAGATACCCACCGAGGACGAAGGCATTACGTGCGATATCGACACGCCGGAAGAGTACCGGCGCTTTATAGGAGGCAAGTGAATGTCGCGACTCAATCTTACGCTCGCATGCGGCGCCTACGATCTGCTGCGCCCGCTGATTGAAGGCGCCGTGCAGCCCGCCGGCGTCGATCTCAACGTGGTCACAATGGCGTCGCCGGAGCGGCACGGACGCATGCTGCGCCACGAGGAATTCGACGCCTGCGAGCTCTCGCTCGTCGCGTACCTTGTCGCGCTCGATCAGGGGCGGACGTTTCGCGCCATCCCGGCTTTCCCGCACCGGCGCTTCCGGCACGGCTATATGGTGAAGCGGACGGACGCGGGCGTCGAGCGGCCGTCGGATTTGAACGGCAAGCGCGTCGGCCTCGATACCTTGCAAAATTCCGCCGGATTGTGGATGCGCGGCATTTTACAGGATCATTACGGCGTCGACTTGAAGACGGTCGAATGGTGGTGTCAGGAGGAAGAAGACGTTGCGTTCGAGCCCGCGAAATGGATGAAGCTCCGGCGCGTGCCGAAGGGAAAGAATATCGATCGGATGCTCCTCGAGGGCGAGCTGGAAGGCGCGCTTTATCCCGAGACGCTGCCGTCGATCAAAAACGGCTCGCCGCGGGTCGCGCTGTTGTTTCCCGACCCGAAGGCGGCCGAGATCGAATATTATAAGAAAAGCGGCATCTATCCGATCATGCACACCGTCGTCGTCAAAGGACACATTCTCGAAAAAAATCCCTGGGTCGCCGTGAGCCTGCTGCAGGCGCTTCAGCGGTCGAAGGAGATGTGCTACGAGCGCTATCAGGACCCGCGCAATTCCATCATCGTATGGTTCAGGGAAGCGCTGCAGGAGCAGAGAAAGATTTTCGGCCCCGACCCGTGGCCGTACAATCTCGAGGAGAACCGCAAAGCCCTCGAGGCGGCCGTGAGATACGAGCACGAGCAGGGGATGATCAGAAAAAAGTTCGCGCTCGAAGAGCTGTTCTTTCCCGCGAGCCTGCAGGAAATCCAGAGCTACCTCTAGCTATTAGCAGTCATTTATAGGCCCGATTTCGTCCCTGGACATCGCCGTTCGAGTGCGGTATAGCGCGGGTAGTTCAAGACGGAGGTGGGTTATGGCGATGCGAAAGGCGCGGCGCGAGCGACAGGCCGGACGGCGGCGGCGAGGCGATGCTTTCGAGATCGCCTTTGAAAAATGCTCTGGCGAGTGCAAAGTGCAAGTGACCAAAATTCTTACAAATCCGATCGTGCCGGAGATTAAGTCGGTCAATCCAGGCGACAATCCCAAGCAAAAAGACGCTACGAAGGCTGCTACGGCGCTCAAGGACGCGATCGTCAAGTGGGGCGAGCCGGTCGAGCTCGAGCCTAAGTGCAAAACCCCCGGTTGTAAATGCACCGAGATCGATACGGACGACGTCGACTGGAATAAAAAGAAAACGCACACGCGGAAGTTTCAAAACCCGTTCAAATCCAACGGCAAGGATTTTAAGGCCGAGATCGACATCGACTTCAAGGTCGCGATCGTGACCAAAGCGTGCATCGAAGACCCGACTGTTCCGATCGAGCCGGTCTGAGCTTCACGGAAAGCTGAATTCTTCGCACTCCGCATTCACGACTCCCGATTGAATCAGCGCGGGAATGTCGAGGCGCGATTCCGCGTGCTCGACGTCGGCGAGGCGCGATTTGGTCGCCGGGTGCTTCGGCACGAAAAGCTGGCAGCAGTCCTGGTCCGGCATCGCGGAAATGTCGAACGTGCCGATGCGCCGCGCCTGATCGATGATCTCCTGCTTGTCCATGCCGACCAGCGGCCG